>JBJSZW010000062.1:0-6185 GCA_046090565.1 Gammaproteobacteria bacterium | reverse complement strand
TAAGGAAGTCGATTATGCGAAGATTTTTGACTCAAAAACGTGATTATGCAACAAAGCCATTCAATAGGTTGCTTATGGCTTTGATATTCTGAAACTCCCTACGGCTGAAGCCGAGGGGAGTTTCAGCAAACAGGTGCGGATGCTTATGAGCTCTTCTAGCTTGGTTTTTGTTGGTGTCTGCCTGGACTTTTATCTCTAAATTTGCAGCCCAGTGGGGTTTATGGCTTTTATTGGCTAATCTTTCCCTTGTATTGTGGTGGCAACAGGCTGCCCTGCCAAGCCAAGAAATGCGATTCATGATTTTTACTTAAGCCCATATTGAGTTAACCCTCATCCGCCCCTTCGGGGCACCTTCTCCCAAAATTGGGAGAAGGACTGCGAAATTCAGCAAGCACGATGGGTTTTGAAAACGGTAGCCTGTATTGTTGTTGCCTCAATTCCTAAGGCCAATTTTGCGAATGATGGGATTTTTTGCAGAGACCTAATTCCTTCTCCCAATTTTGGGAGAAGGTGCCCCGAAGGGGCGGATGAGGGTTAACTTATTGATTCAAGAAATTTTGATTTGGCCTTACGTTAGCAGTATTCAATTATGGCGCATGTCCCTTAGAAGCCTCAAGCACGCTTTCTAAAATAGCGGCATTCAAATCATTGTCGTGATCTGCGCTCGCAGCATATTGGTTCAAAATATAGCCTTGGCGGGATTCCCGGATAGCGCGTTGCAAAGGTGTTTCTGCGGCAGCTGAGCTGGCATTAATAGCTTCAGCTTCTGCCTCTGCTTTGGTCTTTTTTTCTCGTTCAGCCGATGCCGCGAGCTCGGATTCGGACAAAGCTTCAGCCAATAATTCTTCTTCAGATTTGTTTTTTAAATAAGCTTCCCTAGAAAGCCTTAAAGCTCTTTGTAAAGCAGATTCGGAAGAGTCAGTAGATTCGGAGGCACTAAAAGCTGCGGCACTGGCAGAAGCATATTTCGTATTGGCTTCTGCTTCAGAAGCGGACATGGCGCGAGCCAGATCTTCTTCAAATTGATTTTCGCTTTGGGCCTTAGGCTGGGTATGGGTATTTTTAAGGCATTGCAGCACAAAAGCCGTGTAGGGTAGTATCAAACGCCCAGCAATACCAGCCATACAGCCGCCACCGGCTTCTATGTTGTGGCTTAGGTTGGAAATCAAAACATCGACGGCGTTGCCGTACATGCCTGGTTTTCGAATCATGGACCAAGTTCTTAAGAGCAGCTCTTTGGTACAAATGCGGGTTTCGCCATCTGGACTGCCGTCTCGAATGCTTTTGAGCACAGTCGTGACGTTGCCTTTTTTATCCTCCGGGCAGATGGCCAAAATATCCCTAATGACTGTTTCTAAATTAGCGCTTTCAAAGCCCGAAATGCTATGGGCTTGGTCGATTGCGATGAATTTTCTGCAACGATCCCCCAGGGTTCTGGTGTGGGTGTGTATATCCACGTCGCTGCCATAAATGCCTGCTAATTCGGCAGAAATGCCTTCCAGGGTTTGAATTTGTTCTTGTTTTAAGCTGTTTGTAGAGCTACTCATGGTGCGCCATCCCCCATAATTTTTTAAGAATAGGTTTCATTATAGAACGATTTTTGACAAAAGTCGAGGACCTGGGTTAACATACGGGGCACTAAGGTGTTAAACTAAGCGGCATTGTATTCGCGTGGCTTGTTTATACACGGGTTAGTGAATTATTAATTTTAAGTTTTTATTCTCAAAAATATAGAGCTATTAGGGAGTTAACCAATGGCAGTACAAAAAAGCCGTAAAACCCGTTCAACTCGAGGAATGAGACGTTCTCATGATGCCTTGACTGCCCCAACTTTGTCTGTGGATGCAGAAACAGGTGCTTTGCATCGTCGTCACCACATCAGCCCTGAGGGTTATTACAGAGGGCGCCAAGTGATTGTGCCTAAAGTAAAGTTGGTGGCCGAAGAAGGTAGTACGGAAGAAACCAATTAATCTTAATTTATTTAACAAAGATCTAAAATATCGATGCAAGTTTGCTTAGCCATTGACGCCATGGGCGGGGATCACGGTCCCGCCGTTACGGTTCCTGCGACGATTCAGGCGTTGGCTTTGCATTCTAATTTAAGGATCATGCTTTTTGGGGATAGCAAGCAGATCAATGCAGCCATAGAGCAAAACCCGAAGAATCAATCTGGGTATTTGAAGTATCAGGATCGCATTTTGATTCAGCATACAGATGAATTTGTTGCCATGGATGAATCTCCCGCTCAGGCCCTCAGGCAAAAGCGGAATTCTTCCATGCGCTTGAGTATTGATGCTGTTCATAACAAAGAAGCCCAGGCCTGCGTGAGTGCGGGTAATACGGGTGCCCTAATGGCTATTGCGCGTTTTGTCTTAAAAACCTTAACCGGTGTGGATAGGCCTGCTATTATAACTGGCTTGCCCAGTGCCGATGGCCTGGTGCATGTTCTAGATTTAGGGGCTAATGTAGATTGTGCGGCCGAACATCTCTTGCAATTTGCGGTGATGGGCGTCGTTCTGGTTCAGGAATTGGGCTTAAAGAAAGATCCGCGAGTCGGGCTTTTGAACATCGGCTCTGAAGCTATCAAAGGCAGCCAAACCGTTAAAGAAGCCGCAGCGCTTTTAAGCCAAGCACCTGGTATTAACTTCATAGGTTTTGTGGAAGGCGATGATGTTTACAAAGGCACAGCTGATATAGTGGTTTGTGATGGCTTTGTGGGAAATGCCATGTTAAAAGCCAGCGAAGGCATTGCGAAATTGATTTTCAAATCAGCAAAAAAAGCTTTCCTAGGGAATTTAGGAGCTGGTTTGATTGGTTTAATGGCCAAGCCTTTTTTGAAAAAAGCTTTCGCCTATTTCGATCCTACCCATTACAATGGTGCCAGTCTTCTAGGTTTACAGGGCATTGTGGTTAAAAGCCATGGCAATGCCAGTGAAGAAGCTTTTTTACGCGCAATTGAAGTAGCCATTACAGAAGTTGAACATGATGTCCCTAGTAAAATTAGCTCTCAGGTAGCCGATTATTTGGTGGGTGTGCATGTATAGCAAATTAATTTCAACAGGCGCTTATTTGCCTGAGCAGATTTTGAAAAACCAGGATTTGCCTGCAGAACTTGATACATCGGACGAATGGATTCAACAGAGAGTAGGTATTCATGCTCGGCATGTGGCATCTGGTATTGAAGATACCGCCTATATGGCGCATCAAGCTGCAGAAAAGGCGCTCAAAAAAGCCAATTTATCGTCCAAAGACATTGATTTGATTATTGTGGCCACTTGTACTGGACCCAAAGTTTTTCCATCCACGGCTTGTTTGGTTCAGGAAAAATTGGGTATTCAGCAGGATTGTCCTGCTTTTGATGTGCAAGCTGCCTGCAGTGGGTTTTTGTATGCCTGGCAACAGGCAGATTTATGGATCAGAAGTGGCGATGCCAAAACAGCATTAGTCATTGGCTCAGAAACCATGTCTCGTGTTTTAGACTGGCAAGATCGCGCGACTTGTGTACTGTTTGGGGATGGCGCAGCAGCTGTTTTACTCCAAGCCTCCGATAAGCCTGGTATTTTAGGTACAAAACTAGGTGCGGATGGTAAAGAAAAAAACGTATTGAGTCTAGACAATCCCTATATGAACAATATGCAAAAAGAACAAGCAAGCTATTCGCCTTTTCTGTACATGGAAGGCAATAAAGTATTTAAATTTGCCGTTCAAAAATTAGAGTCTTTGGCGCGTGGCTTTTTAGAAGCACGCGGTTTAACCATAGAGGACATTGATTGGCTCGTACCGCACCAGGCCAATGTTCGAATCATTCAAGCAACGGCTGAAAAATTAGGTCTGCCCATGTCCAAGGTGATTTTAACCCTGAAAGAGCAGGGCAATACTTCGGCGGCCTCAGTGCCTTTGGCTTTAACCCATGGCATAGAACAAAATTTAATAAAACCCGGTCATAAAGTATTAATAGAGGCCATTGGTGGCGGTATGACTTGGGGCGTAAGTTTATTTGAGTATTAATTGAATAATATAAAATTTATGGATATACAAAACAGTTCAAACAATTCAGGCAAAATAGCCATTCTTTTTCCAGGCCAGGGTTCGCAGACCTTGGGCATGCTTTCTGCTTTGGCCTCAGAGCATTCGGCCGTATTTGAAACAATCTATGGCGAAGCCTCTAAAGTCTTGGGCTATGATCTATGGGAACTGACCCAAGAAGGCCCCGCTGAAAAATTAAATCGCACAGAATATACCCAGCCCGCTTTGCTAGCAGCAGGATTTGCATGCTACCGCGTTTGGGAAGCTCAAGAAGGCCCAAGGCCTAGTTTAATGCTGGGGCATAGTTTGGGTGAGTACACTGCCTTGGTGGCCGCGGGTTACATGGCCTTTCGGGAGGCCATTGCCTTGGTTGCTGCACGGGGGCGTGCGATGCAGGCTGCAGTACCTAGTGCTGTAGGAGCTATGGCTGCCATTTTAGGCGGAGATGACGCTCAGGTTCTAGAGGCTTGTAAACAAGCAGCTGCTGAAACCAATCAAGTAGTGATGCCAGCCAATTGGAATTCCCCTGGCCAAGTCGTGATTTCTGGCATGAAAATCGCTGTTGAAAAATCCATTGAAATTTTAAAAGCCCAGGGTGTTAAGCGCTGCATTGAATTGCCTGTAAGCGTTCCGTCCCATTCTAGTTTGATGAAAAATGCGGCTTATAATTCTGAATTTGCTGAAGCGCTTGCAAAAATAACCTTAACAGAGCCTGATTCATCAAATTTAATTTGCCGAGTGGTGCACAATGTTGATGCCAGCATCAAACAAAGCAGCGCTGAAGTCAAGGTTGCCCTCCAACATCAGTTATACAGTGCGGTGCAATGGGTTCAGTGCATTGAAAAAGCTTACCAAAAACAAGGCATTCGGACTTTTCTAGAATTAGGCCCAGGCCAAGTTCTAAGTGGTTTGAACAAGCGAATATTGGAAGCTAAGCAGGATAAAACAGTGAACATTCAGAGTTTAAATCAGCCTGAACATTTTAAAGATTATGTGATTAAAAATAAGGAACCCTTGGATGTCTGATACAAATAAGCGTTTGGTATTGGTTACAGGCGCTAGCCGTGGCATTGGCTTGGCAGTGGCTCAGGAATTTGCATCTAACAAAGGCAATACTTACCAAGTCATAGGGACCTCGACCTCGGAAGCTGGTTTTGCAGCATTCAAAGATTTTAGTGATTACCAAGTCCGTTTGGATTTGGCTGATCCAAGTAGTATAGATGAGGCCATGAAGGCTATTCAGACCCGCTTTGGTGCTTTGCCAGATATCTTGGTGAACAATGCAGGGATTACTGCCGATAATTTAGCTTTGCGCATGAAACTTGAAGACTGGAACAAAGTCATCAACACGAATTTAACGGGTACTTTTTATATCACCCAAGCTTGTGTTAAAAGCATGCTAAAAAATCGCTGGGGGCGTGTGATCAGTATTGGTTCTGTGGTGGGTTTCATGGGAAATCCTGGGCAGGCCAATTATTGTGCGGCGAAAGCAGGTTTAGCAGGTTTAACAAAATCTTTGGCTAAGGAGCTCGGTTCTAGAAATATTACCGTGAATCTCGTTGCCCCTGGCTTTATAGAAACAGACATGACAAAATCCTTAGCAGAGCCCCAACAGGCCAAGCTCATGGAAAATATACCATTATCAAGATTGGGTAAGCCCCAGGACATTGCCTATACTGTAGCTTTCTTGGCTTCAGATGCGGCAAGTTACATCACGGGCGAAACCATTCATGTGAATGGCGGCATGTATATGAACTAATTCAATTAACTAATCCATAAAATAGGAGTGTACAAGAAATGACAAACATCGCAGATAGAGTCAGAGAAGTAATTGCAGATCAAATGAAATTGGATCTAGAAAAAGTAAAACCAGAAGCTTCTTTCACAGAAGATTTGGGTGCTGATTCTTTAACCAACGTAGAATTAATCATGGCTTTGGAAGAGAAATTTGATATTGATATTCCAGATGAAGATTCTCAGAAAATTGCAACTGTTAATGATGCAATCAAATACGTTGAATCTAAAATTTCTGAACAAACAGAAGCTTAAATTTAATTAAACTTAATTAAACTTAATTAAACTAGGAGGACGTTGTGTCAAAGCGTCGGGTTGTTATCACAGGACTGGGGATTATTTCGCCAGTTGGAAATAGCATAGAA
>JBJSZW010000061.1:0-15917 GCA_046090565.1 Gammaproteobacteria bacterium | reverse complement strand
AGGTTCAGTTACTAAACTCCAATCCAAATGATAATGCTTTTTTTCTTTTTTAACGGCACGTATTTTAGGACCACCCAATGGGGTCAACCTAAAAATACAATACATTCGTTCTAAAATTTCTAACCAATTCGATACTGCTTTATGGCTAACTTGCAAATCTTCTCGAAGCGCATTAATCGAAAGTGGTGATCCTACCAATTCTGGTAATCTTAAAACCATTAATTCCAAACGCCCCAAATCTTGAACCTTTTCCAATTCCACCAAATCTTCACGGATCATTCTATTTCTGTACTCTCTGGACCAACGTTTGGCTTCTTTTTCAGAACCACTAAACAATGGTTCTGGAAAACCACCCAAGGTAAGCAGAGCTTTCCAATCTGCCTCTCCTGCTGTTTTTAACTCTGCCCAAGAAAATGGATAGAGCCTTAAATGATGGTAACGGCCTTGTAAAGAATCCCCACCATAACGGTAATAATCCAATTTAGCACTGCCTGTAACCAATATTTTTTTTTCATCTTTGAATTCATCATAGAGGCCTTTGATGTAGTTACGCCACAATCGATATTTGTGTAATTCATCAAAAATCCATAAATCCGAAGGCGATAACCTTTGTTTCAGAATTTTTTCTCGATGTGCCGTAATATCCCAATTCAAATAACCCTCTTTGGTACTTAAAAAGGATTTTACCAAAGTTGTTTTTCCAACTTGACGCGGCCCACCTAAAAAGACCATTTTTTTCTTTAAATCAAACGCAATTTGTTGCTTTAAATATCTTTCTTGTTCCATTTATTTAGTATACGAGTATTTTTACCTGCAGTCAAAATTACTCGCGAGTATTTTTGACTTAGGTCGAAATTACTCGTTTGAGTGACTTTTTTAAAAAACTACTTTATTTACGTAGGTCAATGACGCAAGACCTATTAAACCACTAAATTTCTAAGGCAACTTTAGGCTTCCAGTTTTTCAATCCACTGCGTCCAATTTAACAATCTCCATTTTTATTTGGAGGGTAGTTGTACCAAGAACCAATCAAATAATCTCCGGGAATGGGAAGAACGTAAATTTTTCTACATTGGTACTTTCCTTTTTCAGGATCTTTTCTCCAACGAGGTTTCAACCAACCACCTCCAGCTTTTGCTTGCTCAATTTCTTCTTGAACAGGAAAAGCGCCAGAGTCATCTTTATAATTAAATTGATTGGGACCAATAAGTTCAGGATGCAGTGGTGAAAGGTAAAAATTACCGCTATAATCACACATAAAAATCCGAGCAAATTTTTTCTTAAATTCAAGAATTGCTTTTTCTTTTCCATGAGTTTTAATGTAATTTTCAGCTTCTTTGATTATATCCAGTACCTTAGATTGTTCGGTACTCACATCTGCTGAATATGCAAATGAGATTGCAAAAAATTGCAGAATAAGAACCATTAATTGTTTTTTTAAAATAATCATAGGTTTTACACCCTGAACCAATCTTCCTGATTTTACCTCAATTTTACGCATCACCAAAATATTTAGTTTCCAGTTTTTGATGGGTTCCATTGCTTTTAATATTTTTTAAGGCCCTATTCAAAGCATCCACCAAAGGCTGGTTTTGCTTACTCACCGCAATAGCGCATTCCAAATTAAAGAGGCTTTCATCTTTTATGGGATCACCCACTACAAAATATTTGCCTTTACCGTTACGTTTTACCCAGTCTTTTACGATAGCCGTATCTCCAAATACCGCATTTACTCTACCTGCAGTCAAATCTAAAAAGGCAGATTGCTGGCTGGGATATCTTCGGATTTTAATTTCAGAGCCATAATTTTTTTGCAAATATTGATCAAAAGTGGTACCACCCTGTAAGCCTATAATTTTTCCCTTTAAACCTTCTTTGGATAAGTTCAATCCACGGTCTTTAGAAGCAAAAGAAAGGGTATTTAAGTAGTATGGTTCCGTAAAATGCACCTGCTGCTTACGAGTTTCTGTAATAGCGATGCCTCCGATTATCGCATCTATCTTACCAACTTGTAGACTCGGAATCAGGCTATCCCAGGGCAAATTTGAGAATTTACATTCGGCTTTTAGCTCTGCACATAGGGCCTGTGCCAATTCAATATCAAAACCAGTCATTTTTCCAGAAACTTCCACATACTCAAAAGGCGGATAAGTCGCCTCTGTTGCAAAATGAATCACTTTAGGTACGTCGTGAATTTGATTTTCAGCACCTGAAAAATTAGATAAAAAACAAGCACCAATCAAAGCCAATGATTTCATAGACTTAATAAATTTAGAGCATTTTAACATTAGATTTTTCCTTATTTCAAAAAATTCAACTATTTATATCGAAAATTTATTTTATTTTTTTAAGCCACGAAAGTAAAGCCTATTCTTTTAGAAGAAGCATCATAACCTTTGCTCTGTAAAACAAAAAGACCAGCTATGGATAATATTCCCAAAACAAATAAATAACCTAGGAATAAATTAACATGAATACCCATTAAAAAATGGGTTAAGAAAGGGGCACTTCCCCCTAAAAAACCCATTCCTACATTATACCCCAAAGAAAAACAACGTGCCCTCTGATTGGTTTTAAACAAACCTACTAAAAAGCTATTCATAGGAGAAGAAAATACGGAAAATACCAAAGCCAGGGTAATCTGACAAACCAATAACAAAGCTGGGGAAAACTCCAACTTGGAGGCCAAAGCATAGAATATCGCTAACCATACTATGGTACCCACAATGCCTATCATCATCAATTGAATTTTATCTACCCTATCAGAAACCCAACCTAAACAAATCAAGGATATTGCCAAAAATAAACTGTTCATATTCTGACATAAGACCATCCAGCCAGGAGAAACTTCAGACATTTTCTTGAATACCAAGGACATACAAAAAGTGTTGGAGTACAACACAACCCCATTAAAACCAGTAATACAGATTAAAAAAAGCAGTAATCTATAATTTTGTTTTAACACCACAGGCCATTGTGACTTTTTAGAGGCTTGCATTAAGAAATCATTGGTTTCCAAAAGTTGAAGCCGAACATAAATCCCTACCAAAGAAACTACAAACCCAAAAATAAAAGCGAAACGCCAAAATTCTACTGATAAATCGCATTTTTGTAAAAAATAAGCGGTAACCGAAGCAAATACAATCCCTAACATACAGCCTGAAGCGACCAAGCCTGCTGTTAGCCCTTTTTGATTTTGTTTTGCATGCTCTAGGGCAAAAATCATCCCTCCTGAATACTCTCCTCCAGCAGAAATCCCCTGTAAAAGTCTAGAAAAAATAATTAAAATTGGCGCATAAATTCCTAAAATTTCATAACCCGGCAAAATTCCCATACACAAAGTCGAAACCGACATCAATATTAAAGAAGCAGAGAAGGCCACCTTACGCCCATACTTATCTCCCACTGTACCAAAAACCAAGGCCCCCAAAGGACGAGCAAAAAAACCTACTCCAAAAACCAGATACATATTGAGCAAGCCCCAATCTGATTCCAAAAAAGGAAAAAAAGTTGTTTGTATCGATTTGATCAAAAAGCCATACAGGGTAAAATCATAGAATTCTAAAAATCCACCCAGCATGGCAGAAGCTGTAGGGCGAGAGAAAGCCACTAAATTTTCTCCGCAATAATACCTATATAACCACGACCATTGTCCGAAGTTACATCTTTATTCCGATGAAATCCAAATAATTCCATTTTCTTAACTACAAAACCCGCCCTACTTAATTCTCGAATCAAAACTTCCGGATCCATCACGTGCAAAAACTCTGGTATTTTACCTTTGTTTTTCGGAATATAATCTTTAGTCATAGTTGTAATAATTCCAGGCCACTCATCGCCACTTTTTTTTCTCGTTTCATAGGTAAGATCAAAACCCTTTAAAGCATAATGATAAGGCGTCATAGTAGTAATATACAATCTTCCACCAGGCTTCAATAAGCCTTTAGCTTGCTCTAAACACGCTCTAAGTTCTACTGGCGTAAAGAAATGAATGACTCTGCTCAATAAAATTGCGTTTAATGATTCTTTCGGCAGTTTTAAATCGTCAGGTATTTTTGATTGATTCAAATAAAGACGCTTCAAATCTGAAGCTTTTAAAGTCGGATTTTTTGCAATCCAATACAAATGCCCTGAATCTAGATCATTTGCAATCACAGTTGCGCCTTTTTTTAAAGCTTCTATTGTTGCAATACCATAGGCTGCCCCACCATCTAAAACCGGGCCATTTGCCTTTGCCGAAAAATCAATAAAATCTTGAGAAAAAGGATCCAAAATTTGATTCATAAAACCCATTTTGTTCAGAGTTTTAATAGTGCCGTCTTCTTCTTTTTCTGGAATTTCTGCTTTGTACAGTTTATTTACTAGTTCAGTTTGATCCGCTCTAATTCCAAATTTAGTTTGATCTGTATTATCTGTATTATTAGAACTAGCACCATAAGTCTGGGTTGCGATTAAAAACGTCATAATAACTCCTAAAATTTTCATAATAATTGCACTCTACCTTCTTTACACATTTTCATAAGTTGATTTTTGCTTAAAGTTTTTGTCTTTTTTTTAAGTCTTTCTACATAAGTATCTATTGTTTTTGGGGAAACAAGCCAAGATTGTGCTAAGGTTTGTCTATTTTTTCCAATCAAAAATAATTCTGAGAATGCCAAGCCTTCTTGTTCAGAGATATTGACTATCCTTCCATCAACACATAATTTATACGATAATTGTTCTTGACGCAAGATTGAAAAAGGGTTAACTACTCCATGACTAAATAAATTACTTGTTTTGTAAGATTCAAGCTGACCTCCCCACTGCGCATCTAGCTTTGTGAAAAATTGCTGTATATGCACAGAATGATTCAGGTATACCTCTAGAATATTTTTGTTTTCCCTGCTAGTCGACAAAAAAAATGCAGTAATCTCTTGGGTTTGTAGGTTTGGAACATAATAACACAAGGTATTCCAAATATCATTGTCATACAGCATATTTAAAAACTGACTTTCATTCGGAATTCCTATTCTCAAATAATAACGTGAACTTGCCTCTTTACAAATCTCTTTAATTGCTTCATCATACTCTTTAATAAAAATTTGATTTAAATAATTTCTAAAAATTGCATCACAATGGTTATTGTTTGACAGACCAAAAGAAGATCCATCTGCTAAAAATTTCCTGTAACCTAGGGTATGAATACCATATTTTTTACAAAATTCAGCCAGTTCCCCCACAATGCTTTTGGAAAATTCAGAAGCAATTTCTATCCTTTCTGTCACCACCAAAGACATGTTACCCTCAAAAAAATCAAACCTTATTCTAACTAAAATTGAAGGTTTGAATCAAGCTAACCTTTGGTTATTATTTAAACAGTTTTGTGCTTTCCATTTGTTCTAAATTTTCTCCTATTTTTATAGTCATAAGCCAGATGAACTATGCTAATATATTGTTTTTGCCTGTGTCTGCTTTCAAAATAATCAAAACCGCAATTATAGAAAAAATAACCACTAGTAGCATTGCCAATTTCAAAGCGATGATTTCAGTATAATAAGTATTTAAACGCACAATAATCAATCCCATTAATTGTTGACAAACAGCCCCAACTAGGATCGATAAACTATTAGAAAAGCCTAAAGCAATCCCCACTGTATGCATTGGATTGATATTACCCACAATGGTATAACATAGCGCCATCCCTGCATTCGAAAATCCATGTAAAAATAACAAAATATAAATTAAACTATTAGGTAAGTTTGACAAATAACATACCATCGGTAAAAAAACCAAACCAAGTACAGCGCTTGAAAGTAATACCACTTTTACTCCAAACCTATTAGCCGCAAATCCCATACAAAAACTACCCAAGCCCCAGGCTATAAAAATAATCCCTAACATATCATTGGCTTCTATAAGTGGTATTTGATGTACTTTATTTAAAAAATATCCACCCCAAAGTTCCGCAAAAACACTGGTTGGTACAAAGACAAAACCTCCGAACAAAGATATTTTCCAATTAATTTTATTTTTTACAACCAAACTAATCTGTTGTTTAAAACTGATCGATGCAGCCAATGCATTAAATTCTGTACTTTTTGGTAATTTTACAAAAACTGCAATTAAAACACTAACACCTGCCAATAATATAGCGCCCATTTCTATTACTTTAGGCCAAGGATAATAAAAAACCATTCTAGCAATCAAACTGATTCCCAAAGCTGCCCCTAACATGCCCAATGCCTCTGTAACACCAACCGCAATATTAAAATGTTTTGCTTTAAAACTAATTTTTGCTATTTTCAATGTTGCAATAAATGCAAAAGCTGAATTCAAACCAAAAAACACTCGGGCCCAATAAGCTATTGCGATCTTACCTGTGTTAGCAAATAATAAGGTCGTAAAAACACAAAGACAGCAAGATACGAGTAAAGTGAGACGGATACCATATTTATCTATTAAAATACCAGCAGGTATTTGCATAGCTACGTAACTATACAAACACAATGCAGAAATAGCCCCAATTTCCGAGGGGCCTACTTGAAAATCATCTATTAAATATGAAACCAAAGGAGCTGGAGACACCCTAATCATGTACTGTACAAAAAAAGCCAAGGTCCCCAAGAGCCACATCAACCAAGGCTGATATCGATTGAAAGATTTTGAATTATACAAGCTATACAACTTTATTCACCCAATACAATTGCTGAAAATAATCTCGATAGAACTTTTTCTGTTTTAAAATTTTCATCTAATTCTGGATTAAATTCAACTAAATCAATCCCCAATAATCTAGGGTCTTGATGCAAACTGCATAGGGCTTCATAAAAATCCTGAGCTAAAATACCATTGGGTTCTCGGTACCCTGTACCAGGCGCATCTTGCGGATCCAATCCATCAATATCAATACTCATACCATAACCTATGGTGTTTCGAGTAACCCTTTCAATTGCCTCTTCTAAAACAGCCTTGATTCCCTTGGCCCGTATTTCAGGCATATGGAAAATTCTTACCTGATGAGCCTGTAATAATTCGATTTCTGGATCTTCATAACTTCTAGCGCCAATTAAACAAAGCTGTTCAGGTTTTATTTTGGGCTGAGCGTTTAAAATGCTTGTTAATTTTGAATCTCCGAATCCAAGAAGAGCAGCTAAGGGCATCCCATGTAGATTCCCAGACACCGAGGTTTCTAAAGTATGGCTGTCCATATGGGCATCAAACCAAATTAAACCTATATTTCCTTTTTCAGCTAATCCAGAAGCAACACCAGACCAAGTTCCTATTGCAGAAGAATGATCCCCTCCAATCAAAGTAAAGAATTCTGATTTTCTAGAAAAATTTCTAGTCATTTTTGCCAATCGTGTATTTAAGTCGACAACAGCATCTAATTTAGTAGAGCAAGCCTGCTCTATCTCTTCTGAATATTTTAAAGACAAATTTTCATTCCAAATCCAATTGATTCCTTTTTTTTCAAAATTTTCTAAAACATTTTTAAAATACGCAGATTGCTTTAATACCCCAGGCCCCATTCTACAACCGGAATTGGCAGCAGCTATTCCAGAGGCATATTCCAAAATACTAATTTGTTTTTTACTGATTTGATACATTTTACATCACCACTTTTAAATTTCTTGTCGTTAATTTGAATACACTCATAAAAAATAAATTTAAAATAACATATAATATCCCGGCTAAAAAGAACCATTCAATCGCATTGTAGGTTTCTGAAATAAATTGTCTTGTTAATCCTGTTAATTCTAAAATACTAATACTACTAGCCAAAGAAGTTGATTTCAATATCAAAATTATTTCATTAGAATAAGAACCTAAAGAATTTTTTATTGCCTGAGGGAGTAAAATATGAAGTAAAATTTGAGGACGATCCATACCCAAAGCCAAAGATGCCTCGATTTGACCTAAATCAATATTTCTAATATTCCCAGAAAATAATGCCGTTGCATATGCAGTCGCATTCATGCTTAAACCTAACCAAGCACAATACATAGGTTCTTTTAAAATTGGCCATAAAAAACTTTCTTGCAAACATTCAAACTGACCCAACCCATAATACACAATAAATATTTGAACTAATAATGGTGTTCCTCGTATGAAAAATACAAATTTTTCAATTAAAAAATTGATCCACACAACTCCTCTATTAGACCAATAACTCAATATACAAGCAAAAATAAAACTAGTACCTAAAACTGATAAAAATATTCCTAGAGTCGATAACAGCCCAGGTAAAAATTGATGTAATTTTTGAATTATTTGGCTCAACATAAATACACATTCTCAGCATATGGTTTATTTAAGAGTCTTTGTAATTTTTTAGAAAAAATTTCTGAAAAATATGTGACCCCTAAATAAATCAGCGCAACAACAATAAATAAATTAAATGGCTTGCCAGTTTGTATTGCTGCCATTTGAGCCTCATAAATTAAGTCTCCAATTCCTACTAAAGAAACTAAGGCACTATCTTTTAATAAAACTAACCATAGATTATTTAAGGCTGGCAAAGAATATCGAAAAACTTGCGGTAAAATAATTTGAAAAATTTTAGTTGTTAAAGACAAGCCAAAAATATCACAAGCTTCTAACTGTCCCTTAGGTAAATTACGATACGTTCCTACAAATATTTGTGTGGCATAAGCCGAAAAAATAATACTTAAGGCAATGATGCCAACCAACATTGGATTAGGTGGTATCAATCCAAAACCTAAGGATTTAAAAACAAAATCTACGCTGAAAAATAATGAAAAAATAATCAGTATTTCTGGAACCGATCTTACAAAAGCAGTATATCCAATAACCGGAACTCTTAAAATCCAAAACCTACTTAACTCACACCCTGTGAGCGTAATAGATAGTATTAGACCTAACAATAGAGCTCCTATACTAATTGAAAGAGTAATAAAAATACCAGACCCGAATTGTTGTAATATATGCCATAATTCGATCATTACAATACGGAACTCAAAAATTTTGAAAAAGCCTCTGTTTTCGGTTTTTTTAAAATTTCTAGTGTTTCCCCAAATTCAATGATCTGGCCTCCACCGAAAAAAATAGTCTTATTAGAACATTGGGCTGCAAATTCTATTTCATGTGTTGCAATAATAAGAGTTATTCGATCTTCAACCAATTTTTTTAAAATACCCAATAACCCAAAAACCATTTCCGGATCCAAAGCTGAAGTCGGTTCATCCAACAATAAAATTTCTGGCTTCATCATCAATGCACGTATAATTGCAATTCTTTGTTTTTGCCCGCCGGATAAATAAGCGGGATAAGTATTTTTCTTATCTATTAATCCAAATGTAAGAAGCATTTTTTCGGCTTCCTCTATAGCGTCGTGCTTACTCAATTTTAAAACATTCATAGGAGCTGTTATTATATTTTGAAGAATCGTCATATGTGGCCAAAGATTAAATTGCTGGAAAACCATCCCTATTTTTTTTCTTAATTTTTTTTTAATCCCATCATTTTGTTTTTGATTAGAAAAAATCAAATCAATATTATCTACCCTTAAACATCCAGCCTCCGGTTTTTCTAGAAGACCAATACAACGCAACAAAGTACTTTTTCCAGAACCGCTACCACCTAACAAGGCAACCACATCTGAATGATCTACGCTAAAAGAAACCCCTTTCAAAACAGCCCTGCTCTCAAAACTCTTTTTTAAGTCACGAACAACTATTTTTGCATTAACTGAGCTCACAAATATCTTCCTTTTTAAAAATATTCCTGACTTTCCCCAAATATTCTTCTTTAAATAGAATATAATCGGTCTTAAAATCCGATAAAACAAAAACGCTGATTTCTTGTTTTGCCATAGGCTCTAAGATTGAAGACAAAATCCCATAAACATCAAAAGGAATTTCACCTATAATACGCAGAGCCAACCAACCATCCTCATAACGTTCTGTATTCGGCTTTAAATTTGTTGGACCAACCCAAGTATAACCGATTTTAGTTTGAATAAGCCCAAACAAAAATTCTTGTAATTGTTCAAATTGATCCAACAATTTTGTAGAAAAATAGTCTTTTGAGATCAAACAAACGCTATATTTTTCTGGCAAAACTTCTAATTTAAAGTCTTTGTATTTCATTTTAAATTCAGATTATTAATTTTTTTTTCAATTTCTTCTCCTACTTCACCTTTTCCAAGAGAGATCGATTGCCGTAAATCGGAAATTTCAACTCGCATTTCTGAAGAATTCCTATCCAAAACAGCCATTTGAATAGGAGTACATCCTATTTGCTTTAAGTGCTCTGCTAACAATTCAACTGGTTTTTTCACAGAACTTGTGCCCGGATAAGCTGAATCCGCAAAAAATATAGCGTATTGAGTTTTTTCTGTGACTCCGCAATGTTCTGCATCTTTATGATTCCATAGCCAAGTCAATACATTTTCAGAATCTGCGTACACAATATGTTTTGGATCTACCGTCATTTCCGCATGACTTCCGAGGCCTCTGAAGATTTCTCCAGATTTTCCATAACGTAAAATAACATCCCCCTTTATAGTTGATGCATCATAAGCTCCCATAGGTAATAATGTTGAAACAGCTACACTATTGTATAAATCTACGACACTGGAAATATCCCACATCTTTTTACCTCCAGCAACCCGTTTCACCAAGGATTCTATAGCTGAGGGATATTTCCCTGAGTCTACTCCAAATTCTGACTTATAAATTTTTCTCCACACGGCTATATCTGGATGTGTACCTACCCCTCCAGCTTTCACTCCCATGGCATTTAGTGCATCACTCAAGCCTTCTTTTATTTTTTCCACATAAGGATGGCTTTTTAAAACTTCCACTTTGGCAACCAAAACACCAACTGATATTTGCGGAAATTTTGACAAAATTTCCGAACTAATTACTATTCTCATAATCATTCCTCTGTATTTTAAAAGTTAAAACTATAGTTTGACAATACCAAATACAAATCTTGTATCATATAAATTGCCACACCAAACACGATTATCGCCGATATTTTTTGAGAAAATTTCATTACTTTTTTACGATAATTCAGATTTTGTGAAAAATCTCTGATCGACACACCAAAAAAACTTAAACCCGAAAACCATAGAACCTCTACAATAAAACAACCGGTCAAAAAAAGGACTTTCTCAAATCCGTAAAACTGTAAAGACGCAGGCCCTATCACAAAAAATACATCTAATATTGCATGTGGGTTTAGGATAGAAACTGAACAAGTATATATTATCTGTCTGAGTAATGAGTTTGCATAAACGCTCTTTTCCGAATTATTTTCAAGTCCACTACTACACCAAGAAATATATCCAAAACGCATAAGAAAAATAACGCCTAAACTCATAATTACTATTTTTGCAATATCCGATTGCTGGATAACTAATGACAACCCTAAAATAGACATCAGCACTAATAGGAAATCACACAAAATAGCCGTAATAACAACAGGTAATGTTGAAAAAAAATGCTTCGACAGTATTCCATTATTAAGCACAAACACATTCTGTGTCCCCAATGGAATAATCAATCCAAGCGCCAATAAAATTCCTTCGAATACAGGTTTCATAAAATATTAATATCAAATCCTATACTGGTTCTGTAACCTATTTTTGATTTTACAGTACTAAAAGGACTGACATTATGCCATAATTCAGTCCCCCTATCTGGCTGTAATAAACCCTGTCCGGGCTTTAAAACCGTTGAAAAAAGCTGAGAATATTTATCATTTCCATAAATTTGGCTTCTTGCCCCAATAATATTTTCTCGCTCCACAATCAAAGCAGACACTATATAATCATATCCATCTTGATGTATACCTTCTGGGGAATTATCTCCTAAAGAATCCGGCGTTGCTTGAACAAAAGTGTGATGCACAGCTATTTGCATTTTTTCTGCATTAACATGCGTTGATAATAAATTTGCAACACCGCACAGTATTTTAACAAAACAATCATTTTCAGTTATAAATTCTGGGGTATCTAAAAACTTACGTGGTAAAACTCTATAATCTTGTTCTGATTTTTTTTCGATACAAGCATCATTTTGAGCAAATTCACCCGTAGAAATTCTACGTAAACTCCAAAAGGCTGTCTTTTTTCGAGCTTTGTAGAGTTCAAATTGTGAAATAGAGCGTTTACGAAATGGTTTTATATCATGAAAAAAGTCAAAATTTAAACTTTGAGAGCTAGAATTTTCTATATTTATTCTAAATTGTTCTAAACTTAAAATTCCTTTGAAATAGTCTGCATATAATGCACTAGGAACTATAATTTTCGGATATTTTTTTTGAAAAGATTGAATCTGTTTCCTTCTTACATCGTAAAGATCCCATTCTAAATATTCATACACAGGTTTAGTCGCATGTAAAAAATCTAAATATGGAACTCCAAAATCAAGCACATCAAACAATGTAATCGGCGCTGCGATTTTTTGATTTAACATAGAACATACCCCTTCTCAAAAATTAATCACCTTTTACTTCTGAAATGCGAGTATGCACTTGCTTGTAATTCCTTGTCAATTCAAACTCTTTTAAGTTCTTACAAGAAATAAAAAATCCCTACAAAACGAATTTCTTAAAAAAATTAAGCAAATAACAACAAACTAGCGATTAAAATCAAAACCAGAGATTTTGTTTTAACGCCGAAAGTTCGAATATGCAAATAGGCAGGCAAGGCAATAAGTAAGATAGCAGAGAAAATTCCTGCATATCTTAGGGCTTGTAAAAAACCGGTGGGGTGGATGACGGTATAAAGCAAAGGCGGTATAAAGGCCAGAGTAAAGAGTTTTACTTTGCCGTACTTGGTTTGTTTATTGATTTTCAAGCCATCGGCCAATAAATCTACTAGGCCTAAGGAAACACCTACAAAAGAGGTTAGCAGAGCCATGAACGAAAACCAGGCGATACTTAAAGCCGCATAGGGTGATTGCTGGATCAAGTAATTGGTAATCGCACTGGCTCCAGAATCCCGAAAGGCCTGTGTGGGCGGAATAATTGTAAAAATACTTAAAACCCAAGACAAATAAACCAATGCGACCAGGCCGCAGCCCAAGGTAATGGCCCATCTTAAATCTCGTGCTTTTTTATTCAGATAATGACTTAAGCTAGGAATCAATAAATGAAACCCAAAAGAAGTGACTACTACGGAGAGGGTTTGCAAAACTATTTTAAAAAAATTGATCTTAGAAGCAAATAAAACAGGCTCTGGTTGCCAAACAATGCCTATTTTTTGGGTACGCCACCAAACGATGTATAGAATGCTGACATAGGAAAGGCCTAAAATAAACATGGCAATTTTATTGAAGGAATCCACCACGCGAGTCCCCAATACCACCAAGCCACCAAAAAGCAATACAAAGGCCAGCATGCTAAAGTACTTAGAACCTTCTTGGGCCAAACCTACCGCACTCAAGCCCTTGATTAAAAATTCAGAGCCACCGGAGGTATAGGCAGACATTAGGGCATAAAGAAAAATCAGCATGAAAAGCCAAACAGCAGATTGCAGGCCAGGGAAACCTAATTTCCCTACCAAGCTAATCACATTCGTTTCAGGGTATTTCAAACAGACTTCTAAGAATAGCTGTGCTGAAGACCACATAATAAACAAAACCAGGCTCAAAACAGCGACAGAACCTAGACCACCCAATACGCTGGTTTGCAAAGGCAAGACCAACATAACGGCCCCGATGGAGGTTCCAGCAACCAACAAGGCGCCACTTAAAACTTTGTTAATGCGCATAGAAAGCCATGATCCTAACTAGGATAGTATTTATAGGTATAAGCAGAATTGACTTTGGCATGCCCAGGTAATTTTTTGGATTCTTTTTCCAAAGCGGCACGTGTGTATTGGGGGTTATTCTCTGTGGCTAAAGAACAGGCTGTTAAGCCTAAGACTAGAGCAGAAAAGCCCAGGGCAGAAACTGTTTTCAGGATAATTTTTAGCATATTATTTCGTATCTTTGTATCATTAAGATACGATACTACCCTAGGATTTAACCAAATGCAATACGATGTTTGTGAGCACTTCAATAGAAATCAAGACCACAATGATCCACTCCAGCATGGTGGAATGGTAGTGATTCAGTTCCGTGTTCAGCATATCAAATAATTCTTTTAAAACGGTTAGCCTTTGATTGAGGATATTAATGCGTCTTTCTTTATCTAGATAGTGCGTGGTCATAATGTAGAATTTTTCAAGATCCGAGTGATCCCAAAAGAATTCTGGTGTGTCTAAAAGCTCCTGGTGCAAATTAATGGAATGGCGATCGATGAACAAACGTCCCATCATTTTACGCATTTGCTTACGAGACAGGGAAATATCGCCTTTATTAGCAAGATATTCTGGTAAATCGCGCGTTAAATGGAAGGTTTTTTGAATGGTTTGCTCAAAAATATCAAGCTTAACAGACTGGGCAATCGCATAAGAAAAAGCCAATTTGGTAATAATGGCATGATCCGGCAAAATGATTTCATCATCCACAATGCTGGCTTGTTCGCCATAGGCATAATCGAAAACATCCACATCTGGATTTTCCAAAGCCTGAGTTTGAAATTCCTTGATCTCCGCTAAAATAGCGGCATCCTGCTGCTGGCCTAAGCCCCAAATAACAACCGCCCCATAAGGAAAGAAGAAAACATCCCCCTCATCGGACAAATGTTCGCTTTGAACCTTAACATGGATAACTTCCCTAAATCGTTTGGCCCCATAACGAGACTTTAGAAAAAGAAACAGGCGTGCGGAATCGAAACTCGCACAAGTACAATAGCTGACGCAACGTAGACTCATATTAACTCCTATGCTAGCATAGGAAGCTACGACTCACAAGCATTATTTTTGGATGTTAAATGGCTAACTATATTTTTTCTATGCAAAAAGTGGGGAGGATTGTCCCCCCTAAAAAAGAAATTTTAAAAGACATCAACCTTTCTTTCTACTATGGCGCAAAAATCGGAATCTTAGGCCTAAACGGTTCTGGTAAATCCACCCTACTGCGCATTATGGCGGGTGTAGACACCGAAATCATTGGCGAAGCCGTTCCAGATAAAAACATCAAAATCGGCTACCTACCCCAAGAACCTGTTTTAGATCCTAACAAAACAGTCAAAGGCAATGTCGAAGAAGGTGTGGCTGCGACTAAAGCTCTTTTAGACCGCTTCAATGCCATCAGCATGGAATTTGCGGATCCTGATCTCGATCCAGACAAAATGAATGACTTGCTTTCCGAGCAAGGCGAACTGCAAAACAAAATAGACGCAGCCAATGCCTGGAACCTAGACAGAACCTTAGAAATTGCCGCAGATGCCCTACGCCTCCCCCCATGGGATGCTGAAATTAGCAATCTCTCCGGTGGTGAAAAACGCCGTGTGGCGCTTTGTCGTCTGCTGCTTTCCAACCCAGATTTACTATTGCTGGATGAACCAACCAACCACTTAGACGCAGAAAGTATTGCTTGGTTAGAGCGCTTTTTGCATGATTTCCCTGGCACCGTCGTGGCCGTCACCCATGATCGTTATTTCTTAGACAACGTCGCTGGCTGGATTCTAGAATTAGACCGCGGTCGTGGTATTCCCTTTGAAGGCAATTATTCCAACTGGTTAGAATATAAAGAAAAACGCCTAGAATCTGAAGCCAAACAGGAAGCTGCCCTGCACAAAACCATTGCTTCTGAGTTAGAGTGGGTAAGAACCAATCCCAAAGGCCGACAAGCCAAAAACAAGGCCCGTATTGCCCGTTTTGAAGAAATCAGCTCCAAAGAATTTCAAAAACGAAATGAAACCCAGGAAATCTACATTCCACCTGGGCCCCGTTTGGGCGATTTGGTCTTGGATCTCAACAATATCAGCAAGGCCTTTGGCGATCGCGTGCTGATTGATCAGCTTAGCTTTAAATTACCCAAAGGTGCTATTGTGGGTATCATCGGCCCCAATGGTGCGGG
>JBJSZW010000060.1:0-5113 GCA_046090565.1 Gammaproteobacteria bacterium | reverse complement strand
ATACGCTGTCTGTCGATAGTTCTTATTTGGTCAAGTACAACCCATCCTTTTGTCCGGCCATGCTTTACGGGAACGCGAGTCGGATAACTTTTAGAACTGCTGGTCATAAGGGTTGAAAGTCGAATGTCAGAAGAATTGTTTTCGATGCGTGAAATGTATGATTTGTTTGTCCCGCATTTTTCAGCAAGTTCCTCCTGAGTCATCCCAAGTTTTGTTCTTGCTTCCTCAAGCAAAACGCCAAGTCGAAAGGCTTCAAATTGCTGCTCCCATTGTTCGCGTTTCGGCTGTCCTTTTTTACCATACTTCTTGTCAAGTATTTGGTCTAAGGTTGTACTTTTACTTTTTGTTTTCATTTTGATATTCCTCCATTATTTTGAGTGCTTTTTCTAATTCTTGTTTTGGTGTCTTTTGAGATTTCTTCTGAAAAGCATTTCCAAGAACAACCAAATTTCCTATGTCGAAGAAGGAGAAAATGCGATAAATATTTCTACCAACTTCAACTCGAATTTCATAAAGTCCATTCGTGCCTTCTAAATGCTTAAAATACTTTTCTGGAACTTGACGAGTTACCCGAATTTAATTTAAAGTCCACTCAATTTTTGATTGCACGTTCTCGGGCTGTTTCTCGTAAAAGTCGAGAAAATAGTTTTTATAAGCTATTACTTGTCTGTCATAAGTCACGATACAAAGTTAACTATTCAGACAACCAATTCCAAATTAATTTTCGCTGGATTTTCGGGATGTTTTCGGCTTGTCCTGCATTGGCTATAACGTTTTGGCGTTTGGCGCAGTGGCGGATTTTTAACACAAAAGTTCAATCGAAGAACTGCACTTGAGCCTACCACATAACTGTTATACGAAGCACTGCACCCGCCATTACGCCAAACCCGTGTAATATGCCGTTTTTCTATTTTTCATTAGTGTCAATTAGTTCAAAAATTAATTCTGTCAAAGTCGTAACGTCACTTTCAATTGTTCCTTTCATATATCGTTCGTAAACACTTTTGTTGTCTGGTGGGTTGAGATTAAGTGTCAAGCCCTTTTCTAATGCCAACAGTCTTAAAAACTCTCTTTGTGTTCGTCCGTTTCCTTCTCTGAATGGGTGTAAATAGTTGACGTAATCTAAAATTTCCGCCAATTTCTCGGCAAGCAGTTTTTTACTGTCTTTTGGAATTTTCTTGAACTCAGCAATTAGTTGGTCAATGTATTTGAAAGCGTTGTCAAAGTGTGAAGTAGGGAAGAACTGCTTACCGTCTTTGCTAATTTCAACTGTCCGCTTTTTTCCTGCCCAAAGGTAAATGTCTTGAAATAAATGACTGTGAATTTCAAAAAGGGTGTCAATACCCTTTATTTTTATGGGTGTTTCGTAAAGTTCTTGAAGTCGTTTGGTAACCGCACCACTCTCAACAAAGAGCAATACATCGGGGTCGGTTATGTCCTGTAAATTTCTTAAAAGTCCTGTCTTCGGGTCCGTGTAGCTGAAGTCAGGGTCTATGTATTTGTACGAATTAGACATAGGCTTTTTGTTTGGCAAAAGCCACAAGTTCTGTTAGTGATATTTTTCCTGTCACATAGTCCCTAATAATTTCAATACCTTTTGGTGTCGGTTTAAATCCTTCAAACATATTACTTCCCAAAGCGTTTGCGGTGCTTTCTAAGGTCTTCAAGTCCGAAAACTTAACTCCCATTATGGTCAGATTGCTTCTGTCTATTTCTATTGTGTTGAACATATTTTTCAGTCTTAAATCCTTTCCAAATTTACAAAATATTTAGGTTAATTCCTTTGTTTCTGTCGCACTAAAATCGCTTATATCGGTTTGCGTGCAGCCGATCGTAGCCCTGTGTTGCGCCTGCGGCAAGGCAATAATGCTTACACGCCGTTAGCTGACGTTTGCTATGCTACATACGTTTCGTGGATCACGGTCTTAACAGCGTACATTTCTTTTTCTTTCAAGTGACCGAGAATTTTCACTATACGCTGTCTGTCGATAGTTCTTATTTGGTCAAGTACAACCCATCCTTTTGTCCGGCCATGCTTTACGGGAACGCGAGTCGGATAACTTTTAGAACTGCTGGTCATAGGGGCAATAACAATTGTCTGCAAGTACTTATTCATTTCATCCGGAGAAATAATTACGCAAGTGCGAGTCTGTTTCATTTCACTGCCGATTGTCGGGTCGATATTAACCAGAACAATTTGATACTGCGTTAATTCCATTCTTCGAAGTCTTCGTCTATAAACACGTCGGACGCAATTAACTTGTCGTCGCCGTTCTCATGCATTTTTTTAAACGCTTTTTCCCAGCCTTTTCGTGCTTTTGTCTTTGGCTTTAAAATGATATAACCTTTTTCAAAAATTAACTCGATGGTGTCTTGGATGTTATATTTTTCAAGAATGGTCTTAGAAAGCCTAATACCTTTTGAATTCCCGATAGATATTAATGAAATGTCCATTTCTCTAGATTTATGTAATTACAAAGTTATTACAATAAATTCAAATGCCCAAATTTATTTTGTGGAAGTCTGTCCCCAGCAAATGACAGCTAACTTGTTTAAATGCGAAACTTTCTTTCGCATATACGCCCAAAATCGGGCTAAATGCGAAGTCGGCTTGCGTTTGGCTATCAAGATAGTAATGAATTCAACATGCCACTCATTGACCACTATAATTTCGGTGGTTTTCCTACTGCGGTGACCAAGGAGCACCTGAATGTTGCGCAAATCAGTACCTTGCTCCAGTAAATGGGTGGCATACGACCCGCCGTCCCGCTTCTTTATGGCATGAAATCTAATTTAATTACACAATTGAGTCAATCCACGCAGGCACGCACAAATGGGGGTTGTTCGCCTCAAAAACAAGCCATGGCCGAGGAGTTCTTATATGTTCATACTACACCCGTGCGGGGTATGAGTATAACGCCAAACGAAGAAGCGATACGTGCCCATACCGCAGAATTTGGCTACTTCGTACTGCTGAGCAATGAGATCAAAGACCCGAAGCAAGCCCTTTGGATCTACCGCAATCAGGATGTTGTGGAAAAAGCATGCGCTCGATAAAATCTGATTTTAAATTCGATTAAGTTCTTCCATCAAGGCTTTGCGTTGTGGGTATTGTTCCCTGAAATCGGAGACTATTTGTTCAACCATTTCCCTCCCTCCGAGTTTAATCATTCTTCTTAAATATTTACAAGCAGTTTGATAATGGTTTCTACCGGTGCTGTTTTTTATATACTGTACAACTTCATTTCCATAGAGCATAACAAGTTCTTCGGAAAAATCTTTTGAAAGGTGTTTTTCGTAATGTTCAATATAATTAAATGACGGTTTTTGTTTGATAAGTCCTAGTAATCTGTTCCACCATTCTTCCTTGACATATATTTTAGCAATAAGGTCAAAATCGAGCCACTGTTTTTTGGTTGTAATGTCCTTTATTATTCCTTCAACAAAAGAATGCCACATTTCGGGTTGTACAATGTTTTTCAGAAGTTGGTAATAATCCTGCTCGTGCCTGAAATTATCAATAAAAAGTAAACGGGCGTATTCAATAATTTTTTCTATGTCATTTTGGGCCTGGGCTGTTTTCAAAAGCCAATCGTACCATTCTATCGCTAAACCAGGTTTGTTTTTTTCGTCCTGTTTTATTCCGTCTTTCGAAATTCTAATTGCTTTATCATACGACTTGTCCCGCAATGCCTTTTGAATGGCTTCTCTTCTTAAATTGGGGTTGGAAAGATTTTGTTCTATGAATTTTTCCACTTCCATTTCCCCTTTTGTTTTTCGGATAATGCTCAATTTTATAATTTGAGCTTCTTCTTTTTCATATTCCGATTGTTGTACTTCATCAAGACAAGTAGTTATGCGTTGAGCTTCTTCTTCATTCATTAAAATTCCCGATGCAATTTTTAAAACGCCTATATGCCATTCCCAATCAGCATAAATTCGTTTTTCAAAAGCTGAAACACAATATTCAAATAATTGCGTTCGTATTTCTTCGGGTAATTTTTCTTTAGAAATGTTAGATAGCGATTCAAAAGCGAAGTCTATGTTACCTCCAATATCACCATTGCTATCATCGGCAAATTGTAGGGCTTCTGTCATTTCTTCCATTACTGCTGTGTAAATAAAAATAGCACTTCTGAAATTTTTGTTTTCAGATTGTTTTTGTGCAGTATTTAATAGTTCGTTTACCTGTTTGTCAACACTTCTTACCTGATTCCAATAAATAAATCCGTTTCTGCCCATTGCTGTGCGAAGAATGGATTTGACTTGTTTTGAATAATGTTCTTTTGACTCGTTGGTATTTTGATGAGCAAAGGATGATAAAAAAATATTTCTGAACGGGGGATTGTGTTCTGCTTTTTCACGGATAAACTGCTTTAGTTCATGGTGTGTAATTTTTTCGAGTACTTCATCTACCTGCTCCGATACAGTTTTTTTCTTGACTTTTTTAGTAGTTGTTTTTTCTTTGGTATTGTGCAGCGGAATAGCTTTTGGTATTAATTCCAATACATCTTGTTGCAAGTAAAACAAAACGGCTGCAACATGCTTGCAAACAGGCCCCATATCGTAAGGGCAAGAGCAAACATGTTCTACAATAGTGTTGTTTTTTATTTTTAATTTTACGGTATAATCTTCCGTTCCAGCTACAGTGGCTTCATAAACTCCAGCAGTAATTTCTTCGGGTTCGCTTACATATCCCTTTTTGAAATAGGATAAACCTTTTTTTAAAATGGTTTCATCAATATATTGCTCAAATTGATTGATTGGGATTTGCATTTTTAACCAGATAATGTTTCTTCAATTTCTTCACTCGATTTTTTCAAAAGTTCGGTTGTGGCTATTTCGGTCTGACCATGCCAATGTTTGCGGTGTGACCGTGTCACTTTGAGAGATTCACAAAAGTATAAAATTTATTCGTTTTTGAGTATTCCTTTACTCAGCGATTCTCCTTTTAAATCGATTCGATGAGATGAGTTGACCAACCGGTCTAAAATGGCATCCGCTAATTGTGTGGTACTCCCCAATTGTTGGACCACTAATGGCCTTTTCTTAGTTTGTTCGAGAATGTTTTTCATTCTATGCCGATTTTTTGTACAATTCGATTGGGGATATT
>JBJSZW010000059.1:0-3620 GCA_046090565.1 Gammaproteobacteria bacterium | reverse complement strand
GTCTAATGAATGGAAAGAAATCCTCAAAAACTACACCGGTGCTTAATTTTATTTAAATTAAATCTAAAATTAACCAGGCCGCTTATGAAATCCATGCATTTACCCAAAGTTCTAGAACCGTCTTTTAGGCTTTCTAGAATTTTCTTATAAGTACTGCCTTTGCCATTGAACAATAAACCATTTTTTTCAAAAGCAAGTTGTTTGATATTTTCATCAGCAGTAATTTCAGGGTTAAATTGCTCCAAATACCAAGGTACACCACCTACCATGCTAAGCAGCTTATACCTATCGTAATCTGATAATTTCATACCCAATTGTTTTAAAAATTCAGCGCTTTGAGGAATAGATAAGGGGTCTAAGTTAAGTGTTAAATTAATTCTGCCAAAAAAAGCAGTGCTGTTTAAAATATTCTCTTCAATCCAGGTGGATACAGAACCAGAGAATACAAGCAATAAGGGGCCTGTTTTAATTTGCTGATCCCACCAGGCTTTGAGTTTTGGAATAAATGTGGGGTCTTTGGAACCCATCCAGGAAATTTCATCAAATAAAACAATATCCTGTGGTTTGATATAAAAACCCAAATGTTCAAAAGCATCTGTTCAGTCTCCAAAAGTCATGGCTGGTATTTTTAGCATGAGCGATAATTGCTTCGCAAAAGGGGCTAGGCCTGCAAAACTCCAAAACCTTCCCTCGCCAATGGCCTTGTTCGCAAACTCAAGAATCAGCCTGCTTTTTCCAATTCTGCGCCGGCCCTTAACCACTACAAGGCTAGGTGTTTGTTTCTTATACAGGGCTTGAAGGCGCTTGAGTTCCGCTTTCCGGCCAATGAATATAGCATCCGACACAATAAGCCCCTAATGGCTCAAAACATAATATATGTTATCTTGAGCATAAAAATAAGTCAACAAAAATGCTCAAAACAGATTTTTCGTTGTTTTTAAGAAATTAATTTAACCAATAAAGAACCTAAAACGTAATTTAAATCACAAAAAAGGAACCTAAAAAGTGCCTAGGATCACATTTTAGGTTCCTAATATGTGTAAAAATTGCTCTTCTGCGGTGAATACCAGTTCTAATCGCCGCATCTTTTGCGGTGAATAAATTGACTGTGCGGCGAATGAACATTATCGTTCTATTTTCAATCATATGCTGACGGATGATTTTCAAAGGCATATGAATACTTCTAAAGACGCCAAACTCGCAATTGCTTATGTTCTAAAAAGCAACTATACTATTGCTTATGGATAAATAAGCAACTTATATAGATACTTATACTTATGCATCGTACTCTTCTCCAACAAATCAAAAAGCGTCGATTGGAGCTTGGTCTCAAGCAAAAAGACATGCTTATGCGCATTGGCATCTCTCGCCAGCAATATCAGCATTTGGAGTCCCAGGGTAATCCAAGGCTCGATACCTTGGAACTTGTTGTCGTGGGCCTCAATAGTGAGCTTATGCTCATACCTAAAGATAAGCTAAGAGCCGTACAGGCAGTACTTGAAAACACCTATTCTGAGCAAGCATTCGATCAACCAAAGAAAGACCTTTCTGAAGATCCATGGCAGGGCCTATTGGGCGATGCAGATGAGTGATAACCGTGCTAGTGTACTCAAGCTCAGTTTGCATGGTAGGGAAGTGGGGCATTTAATTGGCTTCCAGAATGGTCGAAACAGACTGCATTTTTCCGACAGCTTCAGACACGATGAAAATCGCCCAACATTTAGCCTGATTACCTCCCCTCGGTTTCCAAAGGCAGCTCAATTGATGGCTGAACCTTGGCTGCGGATGCAGCGGCTTCATCCTACGCTATCCAATTTGCTACCCGAAGGCTCGATGAGAGAGCTGATCGCCGAAGGCCTCAAGGTACATATTGATCATGAATTCCATATCCTTTCTTATTTAGGCGCAGATCTCCCAGGTGCTCTGGTTATAGACCCTGTCGCGCCCGATGCCGTTCCAAACGGTATTCTCAGCTCGCACGATAAAATAAAGGCTGTCAAATTCCAAAAAATAACTAAAGGAAACAAGTTTTCTTTAGCAGGGATTCAGATGAAGTTTTCGATGAAGGAAAAAGATGGGCGTTACAATCTATCCAAGGAAAACACACTGGGTGATTGGATTGTCAAAACGCCATCGACAAAACATCAAGATGTACCCCTGAATGAGTACACAGCCATGACCTTGGCTTCATTGGCCAGCGTAAATATACCTGAAATTAAATTGGTTGAGCTAAACAAACTTGATAATTTACCGCAAATTAACTTGCCAGATGAAAAGTTAGCGTTTGCCATTAAACGTTTTGACCGTGATGGCAATACTCGGATTCATATGGAAGATTTTGCACAAGTATTTGTAAAATATCCACACGAAAAATATAGATCAGTAAGTTATGAACAAATGGGAAAAGTGCTTTATCAATATTCGGGTGACGGTATTTCCGATGCACAACAATTTGCCCGAAGACTCCTTGTTAATATGCTTCTTGCCAATGGCGATGCCCACATTAAAAACTGGAGTTTAGTGTATGCGGATCGCATCATCCCCAGACTTTCGCCCGCCTATGATGTTGTTATGACCAGCGCTTATATCGACGACGAACGGCATTATGCACTCAATTTAGGAAAAAACAAAGATTGGTATAAAGCATCGTATACGAATTTTGAAGCATGGGCTGTGCGATCTGATATTCCATGGCAGGCAATCAAGTACCATCTCGATGATACCATAGAAAAAGCAAGAAGCTTGTGGCCAGATGCGCTAAAAAACCTCCCGATGAATGATTCTCATAAAAAAAAGCTACATAATCACTGGGAAAAATTACATAGCGATTTTCGAATTAAATTTTAATTTTGCCTTAAGATAGCAGTATTAAACGCTTGCATTTTTGTCTAATATGTTGTACATTTCTATTATGAAGACCTTGTGGAAAATCTATACAGCCCCTGAATTTGATAAATGGTTCTCAAACCAGACAGAAAAGGAAAAACAAGGAATTAGAGGAAGAATAAGCAAAATTGAACTGCAGGGACATTTTGGAGAGCATAAAACGGTGAGTGATAATAACATCATTTGGGAGCTAAAATGGAAAAATGGACGCCGGGTTTATTATGCGTATCTGCAAGATTTAGAAATATTGTTACTTTTAGGAGGAAATAAAAATGGCCAGACGAAAGACATCAGAGAAGCCAAAAAAATATACAAAAAATACGAATAAACTTTCAAATTTTCGTAAATGGAGTCCTACCAAAGAGATCTTGGATTCAAATAATTTAGCCAAAGCCGTAGCTGAATGCCTTTTAAATAACGATCCAGAGGGCGTAGTAGAAGTAATTGAAATTTATCTGGAAACAGCTAATATTGCAAATATTGCCAAAAAATCTGATATTTCAAGAGCGACACTCTATCATTCTTTAAAGAAAAAGAACCCAACCATTAGAACTTTAGCTAAAATAATTCACGCGGTGGCTGCCTAAGGGTTTAGTTTAAGCAATTTTCATGCGATCTTGATTCAAACCCAGATCAACCTCGATTCGATCAAAATGTACCCTAGGAACAAAATGATTGGATTGCTTTTTCAATTCAACAATACCATATCTTTCCATGGTTTTTAATGTTCTGGA
>JBJSZW010000058.1:0-2532 GCA_046090565.1 Gammaproteobacteria bacterium | reverse complement strand
GACATAAACCTGATAGCATTGGAATAGAATTAGATAAAAATGGTTGGGCTGATATAAATCAACTAATAACGAAGATCAATATCTCTGAACCATCATATACACTGGATTATAAAAAAATAAAAACAGTTGTTGATACAAATGAAAAAAAACGGTTTATTATCTCCGATGATGGATCAAAAATCAGAGCATCTCAAGGACATTCAATAGAAATTGATCTAAAATTAGAGCCAACGGAACCACCGGAAATTCTATATCATGGTACAGCCCAAAGATTTCTTGAAAAAATCACAACAGAAGGACTAATTCCAAAAGAACGCCAGCATGTGCATTTGTCTGATAATATTGAAACAGCAATATCTGTTGGACAACGTTATGGAAAACCAGTGTTACTTACAATACAAGCCTCTATAATGTTTAAAAACGGATATAGTTTTTTTCTATCTGAAAATAACGTATGGCTAACAAACCACGTTCCCTCTGAATATATACTCCTTTAACTGCCTGGTTTATACATAGATTTTTGAGTGAAAAACGTGATCATACAATAAGTCCGTCTTTCTCTAATCCCCGATAATTTCAACCTTCTTTTTCAATTAAGACCCAATCTTTCCATTCAGAAAAATCTTTGAAAAAGTACCTGTTTTCCCAATTTGCATTACTAACATCATCCTCTTCACAGCTCGTTAACCATACTTTATGTTCGAAATCAAAACAAGCTAATATATTTGATTGATCACTTTTTGCAAATGGTATTAATAGTTTTTTACTTTGATAAATTAAATTTAATATTTCATAAGAGATTTCAAACGCACCCTCTGCATCCCCGAGCAACCACCAAGAAGTTATTTCTAACTCTTTTTTTACAGATAAAAATTCAATATACTCTTTAGGATATGAGAATCCAATATTTAAATTTTCAGCAATACAATATTCTTTTTTGTTCATTTTTTAATTCCAGTTAATTTTGGATCATAAATACAACCATTTGTGAATTTTTCAGAAAATATTCTTCCTTGAAAAAACTTATCTTTTTGAGTTCCGATGCGAGTCGTTATAGCCTCCCCCCATGTTTTTGGAATAAATCCACTGACCGTATATTGATGACCCAATTTAGAAGGAATAGGATCATCATAAGAAAAAATATTAATCTTCGCTTCTATACCCGCTTTTCTCGCAGCAAGCAAACGGGTGTTATCTAAGGATGTTAAAGTACCATCTTTCATCTTAACAACGTTTATAGGGTTTCCTTGCCAACCATTCTTCTTCATCCCATCAACAATACTATCAAAAGTATATGTTGTTTTTTTTTGTAAGTGGATCAATACGAGTTTTAGTACTAGATACCGTGGATTGAGAAAAACTAATTTTCGTAGGATCTACATGATGTATCTGATTCAGAGGCAATGATGCATCTGACCCTTTTAAGGGTACATCGGCCTTCCTACCCTCTTTCGGTTTTGAAAATGTAGATTTTTTATTGGATAAAGGAGTTGATTTATGCTTATTAAACGCATTCAGATTAACATCATCTTTTGAATTTAAAGTCGGTGCTTTTGGCTTAACTCCAGAACTTGGCATATCTGAAGGCGCATTCTTTTTTGTTCCCTTTCCAAAAAAATCTTTTGTTTTTTCTTTGGCTTTATCAAAAGTATCTCCAGCTTTTTTCCCAATTTTGTTCCAATTTCGAGCAACAAATTCGCCCGATTTTTTCACAAATTCAGCTTTCATTTTTTTGGGTATGAACTTGTTCATAAACTGAAGCCCACGACGCCCGAAATTTGCTACATCCCCTACGCCAGGGATAAAGTTTCCGATAAAATCGTAGGTCATATCATCTGCAAAACCTTTAAGAATTTCTCGCTCTCTTTCGTACCGTTCTTTTTCCTCAGGTGTTTTAAATTTTGGAGGAGTGTGTTCCATACCAAAACGCATTTCTGTCTTTTTATTTTTCGGTTTTATATGTTCTGGTTTCTCTGTAAAATCAATTTCTTCTGCATAGGCTGCACCACCGAAGAGTGCCGTTCCCAGGCCAGACCAAGCCCTTTCAAACAAACCTTGCATGCCGCTTGAAAACTGTTCTTTTTTATCTTTTCCAGACCCCAGCTTACCTATGCTTTCTAGAATATTGGTGTAGTCCTTTTCACCAAATTCATCTTCTATGTACTTAGCAAAATTTTCATCAATTTTATCTCTATCGATTAAAATGCCTTTACTGAATAAAGTATCTTCTGCAGCATTCACAAAGCTTTCTTTGAGCATTTTTTTCAGCTGTTTTTCTTTCGAAAGCTTAGGCTTTTTAGGTCTTTCAGAGGGTTTCTCTTTCTCTGTTTCTTTTATTTTTTCTTTTGTATCTTTTTTAACACGTATTTTATTTTTACCATTAATTACTATTTCTTCATCAGCCGCTAACTCATCTTCCAGATCTGCTTTTGCTTTTTCTTTAATTATTTTTTCTTCACGATTGAATTTTTCCATGAGCCACTTGTAGCGATCAGAAAACTCTTTATAATCGCGCTTTATTTTCTCTTTGGC
>JBJSZW010000057.1:0-19584 GCA_046090565.1 Gammaproteobacteria bacterium | reverse complement strand
TTTAATGCCTCGATTTGATCAAGCATGGGCAAATTTAAATATTCAAGTACGCTCTCGGTTTGAAACCAAATCACAGGAGAGTGCCCGCAGTAGAACCCATATCAGGCTGAGGCCTTTTAATTGGGAAAGCCCTTGGCAGGCTATTGTTTTAGTGATTATGAATGTGAATTTTGAGGCCAATGAAATTTATGGAGCGACACGTCAAGTTTTAGAAATGGATGAACAAGAACATTCCAAAAATGCCCCTAAGGCCTCTAAAAGCCAAACTAAATTAAGGGGGGGCATCTCTTTGGCTCGTTTCAAGGCTCTGGCGGATTGTATTTGGATGAGATCTTAAAAAATATTATGAATTTATTATATTTAGATACAGCAACTCCGAATTTGTTTCTGGGTATTGCCAAGGGCAAAGAAGATTTTATTTATCAAGCCCAAGTGGGCAACCAACACGCAGTTCTGTTATTGCCTGCTTTGGCTGAGTTATTAAGATCTGCAGATTTGAATTTAAAAAAAGACATCAATGCCATTTTTTGGGCCAATGGCCCAGGCAGTTTTACGGGCTTAAGAATTGCAGGCGCAATGGCTCAGGCTTTTAGTTGGGTTGCTGGACAGCCAATCTTTGGCTTATCTAATTTAGAAGTATTGGCCCAATATGCTTATTTCAATTTAGAGCAACTACAAAAATCAGAAATAACAGTTGCTTTAGATGCTAGAAAGGCCGAATACTATCAGGCCGAATATCTATTAAACAAATCAAGTCACACAATCTCCCAAATAGGTGAGGTAAAATTGGTATCCTGTTCGGATTTGTCTTCAGAGGCTTTGGTATTTGATCAGGCAGTGATAGGTGAAGATTTGGTAAAAGCCGCCTTGTTTTTAGCTCGACACTATTATAGTCAATGGGATCCAAAGACCTACAACATAAATCAACACCTGATTCCTAATTATGTGCGAAATAGCATCTAAAGCTTTATAATTAAAGCATGGCCATACATGGAATTCCCAATAACAGGCAAGTTGTGCCAACCCAAGCTCCCCAAGCTTTAGCGCGGCCGGAGGCTGCAGCAGTATCACCCTTATCTAAAAACAAAGTGGGGGCCTGTGGCGCAGTAGAAGCACCAGAGGTCCCCATTAGCAGGTTAGGCCCCATTACGAATCGAAGTCGAGGGGCCATTGAACAATACCAGGCCCAAGATTTAAATCCAGGCGCCACAGAAAGCCTTCTACGGTATTTTGGTATTGACATTCACGTCTAAATATCTTTATATTGCTAAGGTAATTTAAGAAGAATGAGAGGTTCTAAAAGCCGTTATGACGCCGACTCCAGAACAACAAAGAGCCATGCTTGACGAAGCCCTTCGTCAAAAACATTTTAATGATTATGCAGCACGCCAAGGGGCTCAAGGCTCTGGTAGCAGAGTAGGGGGAATTTTTAAAAATATTTTTGATTCTTTCACTAAGAAGTTGGGATTTGATTCCACGCGCCGTTCTGGTTTAAGTAGTTTTTTTTCAGGATTGTTTGATACCTTCAGTGCAACTTCACAGCCCTACGGTTGGGGAATGCGGGCTTTAAGCTCAGTGTTTCAACTGTTCTCGGGTTTGTTTATGTTTTTCTTTGGAAAAGATTTTTATAAACTGTTTGGGTTAAAGCCTCCTGTTGAACCTGTAGAGGAAAATCTATCAGATTTAGAAAACCCAGAAGAAGCTAAATACAAAAAGGCTTCTAAAGATTTTTTAGATAGCAATCCATCAATTTTGAATGCCTTTAAAGAAGCCCTAAAATCGGCTTTTGGTGGTGCTACTTCCTCTAGTCCAAGCGCGGCTGCTGCCTCAGCCCCATCGGCATCGGCTGCAGCCGGTATGGGTGCAGAAACCAAAGAAGAAGCAGAAGCTAGGTCTGCCGCTAGCTCAGCAAGTTTTGGATCATGGGCCTCTTAATAGTTCAGTTATTTTTTTAAATTAAGCTCTAATATATTTTTAAAAATAAAAAATTCATGGGGAATTATCGTTTTATGTCGCCTAGAAAAATAGAAGAAATGATGAAAAATGTTCAACGCAAAGAACAGTTTTTAAAGGCAAAGATTTTAAGAAAATTTAGATCGTGTACAGATGAAGTTTTTATTGGAATGTATTTGCATGCTGAACAATCTTTATCAGAGTTAACGCAGGAAATACACAAAGAATTAAATGAATTTTTGAAAAATAAATTACCAAATTTATTGCTATTTTTTGAGTCTGTGATGAAAATTTATGGACAATGTAATCAAATTTTTCAAGAACAGGCCCTTTCTAGTGTTCAAAAAATTGGCTTTCCGGATGAAGAATTGTCTGATGCTGCTGGATTATTTTTCTACAGTCAAACGATCAAGTTACGTTGTCAGAGACGCTACATAGAATTCACCCATCTTTTGTATTTGGTGGTAGCAGCTTATTTGAGAAATAAAGAAATTTTAAATTTATGGACCGTGGGTTCTTTAAGCACCATACAAACCATTCTGGTTCAAAGAAATAACACCCTTTTAGAACACGTAAAAGACATTCATAGTACTTTGGATTTAATTTTCAGTAAAAAAATTGTTCAATATAACATGAATGAGTACTCGAAAATGCTCCTGGATTGGAGGGGGCTTGCTGTAAAGGCTCTTTTAATAGAAAAGTCAATTTACAATGTAGAAAAACAAAAAGAACTCTCTGAAAAAAACAAAGAAATTCTAGAATCTATTAGGCTTAGAAAGCCTGCAGAAGCTGCCTATTTATTGACAGCGTCAGAATCCAAGTCAGATGCTACCGCAACGAGAGTTTCCGTAGATATTCCGGAGCTATTATTCAGGGATCAAAGTTCAAAAGAATCAAAATTAGAGCAATCTGAAATTTTCAATCTGGATGAATTAATAAAGGAATATGAAACAATCCAAGAACAAGTTTTAATTGTTTCTAAAAATCCAATGATCTACAACACTGAAGAGCTTCAAATGTTAGCTTTTTATGTGAAAATGTTAAATCGTTCTTTTTTATCTCAAGGTGAGGATCAATTTTACTGCGCTTATTTGAAAGAGAGCTTAAAAGCTTTGGATTTAATGATTAAAGAAAGTAATTTAAGAAACAGGTATGCAGATAAAAATGCAGAAGAATTATTCATTGAGAGTCTAAAGAAAGAGTGGATTGAACAGAAAGAAAAATTAAAAAGCAAAGCTTTAAAACAAAAAATATTAAAAAAAAATTCAAAACAAGAAGAATCTAAAGAGGATCTATTTTTTTCTTATAAAAAAGAAATACGATCAATTTCAAAAGAGGTTGATTTGGAAGTAGCTCAAGATTTAAGCCAAAAATTCAATCTTGCAGAACAATACTTTAAAAGTTCAGAAGAAAATCTAAGCAGAAAAAATATTGCTTTAAGTTATAACATGGCCAATCGTTCTCATGCTATCTTAAAAGAAATAGTGGATAGTAAACATCCTCACTTACCGATGGTAAAAAATGTTTTAGAACTTTTATTAGCTAGTTTATTACGAGTTTTAGAAACTGCGAAAGCCAAATATGAACAAATAAGCAAGGCTTATTTAGCAATAAAAGCACAGGGTGAAAAAGAAGGTTGGTGGTACGAAGGCCGTAACAAGTCAAAACCGAGCAGGAAATCTGAGCAAGGGCGTGAAGCAATAGATATGTTAGGCATATTGTCTAACACGCTTCAAGCAGTGAAAGAAACTCAAGCAGAGCTTGAAGAAAACAAGGCTCAAAAAATAAAATTGGAAGTTTAATTACATTGCACGGCTATTTTTTTTTCGAGTCTTTAATTTTCATAGTTGTTTAATATTCATATGGATTTTACGTTGTGTTTTTACGTATCAGAATCACCAAATAAAAAGCTTACCTGCTTCACTGCAGGCCAAAAATTTGCAGGTTCAGGGTCAAATTTTAAAAATTGATTCTGCTTCTGGATTAAATTATGGTTTTGATTTTTTGGTTGAGGCTTGCAAGTTCGAAAACCGGCCCTGTGCTTGGTCTTTGCCTGCCAAGGTGAGGTTGTATTGGGCCAGCTCTGATCATCAGAATCATCAGCCTGATATTTTGCCTGGCCAGATTTGGAATTTCATGTTGCGTTTAAAAAGGCCTCATGATCTTCAAAATCCAGGCTCGAATTATTCTATTGAAAAAACATTTTTTGAACAAAACGTCGTAGCCAAGGGCTATGTGTACAGCAAATATCAAGCCGAATATTTGGGGTATTCAAATTGGGATTTATTTGCAACCATAGAGGCCAAGCGTTTTGAACTTTGGCAATATTTACAAAGCTTGATTCCAGCCAATGCCAGAGGCAGAATTCTAATCGCTATTTTATTGGGTTACCGCCAAGATTTTTTAGATGATCAACGCTTAATTTTAAGCAGAACAGGCACTGCTCATTTAATGGCGATTTCGGGTTTACACGTAGGCATTGTGGCTGGTTTGGGCTTTTGGATATTACAATGGCTTTTGTCTCTGTTTACTTTTAGATTAGGAAAGATAGGCGAAAATTCCTTAAAAATTGCCAGCTTTCTGTCCATTGTTTTGGTTTGGGTTTATACGGGTTTTTCAGGTTTTGGTTTGCCAGCTCAAAGAGCGGCCATTATGTTGAGTCTTGGTTTTGCCGTACATGGTTGGGGAGCTTATTATGCCTCTCGTTTGATTTATGTCCTGGCCTGGTATTTGGTTTTGATTATTCAGCCTTTTGCTTTTTTAAATATGGGATTTTGGTTGTCTTTTATAGCGGTGGGTGTTTTACTCTTTGGATTAAGGGCTAGATTAAAAACTTATTCCGTGTTTAAAGCACAGTATTTAGCTTTTGTGGGACTTTTGCCTCTAAGTACTTTATTTTTCGGTCAAATTTCTTGGATTTCCCCTTTGGCTAATTTAATAGCCATTCCTTGGTTCAGTGTGTTTATAGCCCCCTTGGCTTTTTTGGCCTTACTGGTTTCTTGTGTTTTTCCGCAATGTTCTAGGCCCTTATGGATAAGTGCTGAAGAGAATTTAAAAATTTTATGGGAATTTCTAAGTTACTTATCTGAACATTATGCAAATGCAGTATGGGACTTGCCAGAGGTTTCAGGTTTTTTTTGTTTGGGATTAATTTTAAGTGCTGGCATTTTGCTTTTCCCCAGAGGAATTTATCCTAAATATTGGGCTATTTTAGTCCTTTTACCATTGTTTTCAGGATTATTAGAATCACCAAAATTTTCAAAAAATGCGAACCTGGCTGCAGGCGAATTTAAATTCTGGGTTTTAGATGTTGGTCAAGGTTTGGCTTGCGTGATTGAAACCCAGCATCATAGACTGTTATACGATACGGGTCCAAAATCAGCGGGCATGGTTTTAAAAAATTTTATGAAAGCCCAAGGTATTCAAAAAATAGATGCAGCCATTTTAAGCCATGGGGATTCTGATCATACAGGGGCTTTGTTAAAAATTGTCAAAGAACCTTGGTTAGAAGCCAGAACCTTAAGTTTGTCTGCAGAGCCTGAAAGAACTGCTTATTTCTGGACCCAAGCTTGTCAATATGGCCAAGCTTGGGAATGGGAAGGGGTAAAATTTCAGATTTTACATCCCTATGGTTTAACGAAAAAAAAATCAAATGATCATTCCTGTGTCCTAAAAATTAGTAATCAGAATAAAAGCATTTTGTTAACAGGCGACATAGAAAGCAAAACGGAAAAAAAATTAGTGAATATTTTGGGTTCAGATCTGAAAGCAAATATCATGGTAGCGCCACACCATGGGAGTAAAAGTTCTTCATCCATAGAATTTCTAAAAGCAGTTCGTCCAGATCATGTTATTTTTTCCAGTGGCCATTTGAATCAATGGAACATGCCAAATCAAGTCATTATTTCAAGGTATAAAGATTTTGGAGCCTTGATTTGGAATACAGCCTGGGATGGAGCCATCGAAGGGCTTGTGGCTGGGGAGCATTTGGCCTTAAAATCTCAAAAACAAAAGAAAGAACAGAAACCAAGGTGGTATTATTTATGGTCCAAAATTTAGGTGTTCAAACAGCGCTTTATATAGGAGTTTGGGACGATCTAAAAAATCTGGTTCAAACTCGAATTCGTGGATTACTTTGCCAAGAACCAGATTGCCAAGGCTTGGCTTGTCAAATTTGCAGGGCTTGTATTTGGTTGAAAAATCAAGAACATCCAGAATTATTAATCTTTTCACCACCAGAGAGCATAAAAATAGACGAGGTGCGGGAAATGATTGATTTTTTAAAATTACCCCCGGTCTTTAAAGCAAAAATAGTCTTGTTAATTGATGCAGAACGTTTGGGAATTCAAGCGGCAAATGCCTTGCTTAAAATACTAGAAGAACCAAAACCACGGACTTATTTTATCCTAAGTACAGCCTACCCTAAATTATTACCAGCCACGGTATTAAGCCGTTGTATTCAATACAAACATAGAAAAATCAAAAATTTAGAACAAAAATTAAAAACAAACGAAGCCATCGCTACAACCTTGTGGCAGGCTAGCCAGAGTTGCAAAACAGCTTTGATTTTGTCAGAAAATACAGAGATCCAAAACATCGATTGGCTAAAAAAGGCTCTAGAAACTTGGGGGGTTTTGATCCATTTATCCGCTCAAAATGCTCAACAATCTATCAATCCTACTATCAATCCTATTTGGCAGGGTTTATTAGAATGTCACCAGCATCAATTATTTTTAATTTGGGATTTATTGCAAGGCGCCTATTTACAATTATTAGAAAATCGTTCAATATCAAAAAGCTTTTTATGGAGGCAGTTTTTACTAAACCTCAGTTCGGGGTTTGCACAGTCAATAATCTAATGGCAGATATTTTTAAAGGTTCAATGACATAAGCGGCAAGTCCAGAAATTAGGTGAACCATCGCATTCCAAACAGACCTGTGCCGACTATGCCAAATTTGATAATGGTGTTTTAAGTGATCAAAAACAGTTTCGATGATACCTCTTTGATTGAGCAATTGTTTTTCAAAATCCCTCGGTTTTACCTGATTTTTCATATTTTTTCGTTTTCTTGTTATCAATTTCAAGCCCTTTTTTAACAAATTATTTTCTAAAAGCTTGCTTAAATACCCCTTATCTCCACATGCAAAAACCTTTAAGTTTTCTAATAAATTTTCGGCAGATTTACTATCATGTTCATTGCCAGCAGTAATTTTGAAAGCCATAATTTCACCACGTTCATTGACAACCAAATGTAATTTTAGGCCAAAAAACCAGCCTACCGATGTTTTTCCATATTGCGCCACATTATCAAAAGTTGCGTGTCTTTTGCTCCGTTTAAGATGGCATACCGGAAGACAGCTTGAATCAATATAATAAATATTATTTTTTCTTCCATTTCCTTATTAGCGTGATAAAAATCAATATGTTACTTGTATTAGCACCTTATTGCAAACCCCGAACTGAGGTTAGATAAAAAGTTAACAAGCTGACTAAGTTTTGGTGGATATTAATTTTTGGGTCGCATTTGATGGATTTCAACCAAAGGGCTTTCGGCTTCAAATTCATAATCAGAACCAGATTTGGGAAGAAGCCATAATTTCGTTTGGAGTGTATGCACTCCTCGAAAAAGATGTTTGATTTCGCTGCTGTTTCCATTTTCTATTGAGCTGTGTAAATTCCCGTCTAAGAAAAATTCAACTTTGTATGTGGATTCAGAAATGCTCGGTTCAATTTCAGCGGAAACTAGAAGAGAGGTAATGCCAAGTGGAATAATAGACTTGTTTTGTGGGCTGCTGATTTTGATGTTATAGTTAATTTTTTTAGGTATTTCAGCTGATTTAGGTTCAAGATTTGGAGAAAGGGAGAAGGGCTTGGGGGCATGCGAATTTTTATTTTCAATATTTTGAATGGGCTGTGGGAGATTTGAATCTAGACGCTTGAGCCCCTGTAAGATTTGATCAGAGAAAATAGTTCGACCCTCAGCGTCTTCATATTTGTAAATTTCAGCAAAAACAGAGGGTACAAAAAAAGACAAAATACCTAAACCCAGTAAGGGGGCTCGAAGGGATTGAAGAGATTTAAAGGACATGAGGGTTGACATGGGTGCAAAACCTGTAGTATAAAGCAATCTTCCTTTTTGAAAAGGGCGGTCTGATTAATTTCCAGCGTATAGCCAGCCTTGAAGCTTACAAGCTAGCAAAAATTTAGTGTGTATGCAATAGGCTTAAGTTCCCTGCCTGGCGTTGGTGGACGTCCAAGACCGTAGGCGCTCCTTCATAGGTGAGGGGGCTTAATTTATATTCATTGCCTACGTAGATTAACCAACTTAAGGAGGTTTCCGTGGCATTAAGACTAGAGCAGAAAAAAGCGATAGTTGCCAAAGTTGCTGAAGTTGCTCATAAAGCTGCTTCTGTTGTTGCAGTGGACTATCGTGGTCTGACTGTAGAACAGGTTAGCAAATTGCGCACAGAGGCACGTAAAACGGGTGTTCACCTGCAAGTGGTTCGTAATACTTTAGCCATTCGTGCGTTCAAAGGGACTTCTTTTGAATGTTTGGAATCAAGCTTAACAGGTCCAGTGATGCTGGCCTTTTCGGGTGAAGAATTAGGTTCTTCTGCCCGCTTGATTCGCGATTTCGCTAAAACCAATGACAAGGTAAAAGTAAAAGCCCTGTCATTGAGCGGACAATTGTTAGGTCCTGAGCAGTTGGATAAAGTGGCCAAGCTGCCAACCAGAGATGAAGCAATTTCTCAGTTGTTGTCAGTGATGAAGGCTCCTATTTCCAATTTAGTCAAGGTATTGGCTTACCCCCATACAACTTTGGTTCGAACCTTATCTATCATCGGCGAAAAAAAAGAAGCTGGTGAATTTTAAAATTAATTAAATTTAAATCACACTATACTCGAGGAGAAGTGATCATGGCCGTATCTAAAGCAGAATTTATTGAACAAATCAAAAAAATGTCTGTCGTTGAAATTGTTGAAATCGTTGAAGAATTGAAAAAAGAATTCAACGTATCTGAAGCTTCATTTGCGGTTGCAGCAGCACCTGCTGCTGGCGGTGCTGCTGCTGCCGTTGAAGAAAAAACTGAATTCAATGTAACTTTGACCAGTTTTGGTGATGCTAATAATAAAGTTAATGTTATTAAAGTCATCCGAACCATCACAGGTTTAGGCTTGAAAGAAGCCAAAGATCTAGTTGAAGGCGCACCTGCTTTGGTAAAAGAAGCAATCTCCAAAAAAGATGCTGAAGACATTAAGAAACAGTTAGAAGCTGCTGGTGCTAAGGCAGATATTAAGTAATAATAGCTCATGCAGAATAAAGTTGACAGTCTGCCGAAGTAGGATTAATATCCTACTAACTAGCGGCCATACTGCAATTTAAATTGTAGGCGTTGTGAACAATTGAAAAAAAGCTTTAAAAGACAACACCTCCCCCATTTGGAGCCCAATTGGGGTGGGTGTTTTCTATCGTTATTAAACGTTATTAAACCAAATCATAGGAACCACTAATGGCAAAACGTGATTCGGCAACTATGTCAAACCCTTCCAATACTTCGACTAAAATTCGCTCTTTGTCTTTTACAGAGAAAAAACGAATTCGAGCCAATTATGGCAAAAAAAGAGATATCGTAAAAGCTCCCCCTCTGCTAGCAATTCAGTTAGATTCCTATCATGAATTTTTACAGGTAGACCTTCCTTCCGAAACACGCAAAGATTTCGGTTTACAGAGTGCTTTTAAATCCGTTTTTCCTTTGATCAGCTATTCCGGGAATATTCGTTTAGAATTTGTAGGTTATAGTTTGGGATCAGTCCTGTTTGATGTGCAGGAAAGTTTGATGCGAGGCCTGACTTATGCTGCGCCTTTGAAGGTCAAACTTAGATTGGTTATTTATGACAAAGAATCTAATCAAGAAAATAAGCCAATCAAAGACATTAGAGAACAAGAAGTTTACATGGGTGAAATTCCGCTGATGACCAAAAGTGGCACCTTTGTAATCAATGGTACAGAACGAGTGGTTGTTTCTCAGTTGCACCGTTCTCCTGGTTTATTCATAGAGCATGACAAAGGTAAAACCCATTCTTCAGGTAAATTATTGTATGCAGCTCGCATTATTCCTTACCGTGGTTCTTGGTTAGATATCGAATTTGATCCCAAAGATAATATTTTTGTAAGAATAGACAGAAGACGTAAACTGCCAGCAACTGTTTTGTTAAGAGCCTTAGGCTATGCTACAGAAGAATTATTGGCCATGTTTTTTGAAACCAATACCTTTGAGTTTGACAAAGACGGTCAAATTTCTTGGGAAGTTGTGCCCAAACATTTGCGTGGTGAAGTCGCTTTGTTTGACATCAAAACAGCAAAAGGGGAAGTGTTGGTTGAAACAGGACGTAGAGTCACAGCCAGACACATCAAGCAATTAGAAGATTTAGGCATTAAAAAATTAGATGTTCCTCTAGATTATGTGGTGAGTAAAATCATAGCCCATGACTTAGTGGATCCAAACACCGGTGAAATTTTATTAGAAGCCAATTCAGAATTGACTTTAGAAAATTTAAGCCAGATTCGTGAAGCTGGTATCAAGACTTTGAATACCTTGTATGTCAATGATTTAGACAGAGGCGCTTATATTTCTGAGACCCTGAAAATCGATACGACCAAAACACAGGCTGAAGCGCTCGTTGAAATTTATAGAATGATGCGCCCAGGGGAACCCCCAACCAAAGAGGCGGCAGAACAGCTTTTCAATAATTTATTCTTCTCCGTTGATCGTTACGATTTATCTGCAGTGGGTCGGATGAAGTTCAATCGTCGCGTGGGACGTACGGAAGTGGATGGCCCAGGTACTTTGAGCAAAGAAGACATTGTTGAAGTTCTAAAAATCCTTATTGATGTACGCGATGGCCGTGGTGAAGTGGATGATATCGATCACTTAGGAAACCGCCGTGTTCGTAGCGTCGGTGAAATGGTTGAAAATCAATTCAGAATGGGCTTGGTACGTGTGGAGCGTGCGGCTAAAGAACGCTTGAGTTTGGCGGATTCTGAAAATTTAATGCCTCAGGATTTGATCAATGCCAAACCTGTTTCAGCAGCCATCAAAGAATTTTTTGGATCCAGTCAGCTTTCGCAATTCATGGACCAAAATAATCCCCTTTCTGAAGTGACCCACAAAAGGCGTGTTTCTGCCCTAGGCCCTGGTGGTTTGACACGAAATCGTGCAGGTTTTGAGGTACGTGACGTTCATATTACTCATTATGGTCGGGTTTGTCCGATTGAAACCCCTGAAGGTCCCAATATTGGTTTGATCAATTCTTTGGCTGTTTTTGCCAGAACCAATAAATATGGCTTTTTAGAAAGCCCCTACCGTAAAGTAGAAAATGGCCAGGTTCGCGATGAAGTTGAATACCTTTCAGCCATTGAAGAGGGTTTGTATGTTATCGCGCAGGCGAATGCAAATTTAAGTGAAAAAGGTGAATTTGTAGATGATTTAGTCCCTTGTCGTTACAAGCAAGAATTTACCTTCACGACACCGGATAAGGTTCAGTACATGGACGTATCTCCTCGACAAATTGTGTCCGTGGCTGCGTCTTTGATTCCCTTTTTAGAGCATGACGATGCCAACCGAGCCTTAATGGGCTCGAACATGCAACGTCAGGCTGTTCCAACCATGTGTGCCCAGAAACCTTTGGTGGGTACCGGTATGGAACGTATGGTGGCTGTAGATTCTGGTGTGGCTGTGGTCGCAAAACGTGCGGGTATTGTGGATTCTGTGGATGCATCACGCATCGTGGTTCGAGCCGATGATGAAAGTACAGAGGCCGGCGAAGCGGGTGTGGATATTTACAATCTAACCAAATACACACGTTCGAATCAAAATACTTGTATTAATCAAAGACCCCTGGTAAAACCTGGTGATCGCATCCAGGCCAATGATGTTTTGGCCGATGGTCCCGCCACAGATTTAGGTGAACTGGCTTTGGGGCAGAATTTACTAGTTGCTTTTATGCCCTGGAATGGTTACAACTTTGAAGATTCCATATTGATTTCAGAGCGTGTGCTGCAGGAAGATCGTTTCACCAGTATCCACATAGAGGAATTGGTTTGTATTTCTCGGGATACCAAATTGGGACCTGAAGAGATCACGGCAGATATTCCTAATGTGGGAGAAGGTGCTTTAGGTAAGCTAGATCAAGCAGGTGTTGTTTACGTGGGAGCAGAAGTTGTAGCGGGTGATATTTTGGTGGGTAAAATTACCCCCAAAGGCGAAACTCAGCTCACACCTGAAGAAAAATTATTACGAGCCATTTTTGGTGAAAAAGCATCTGATGTAAAAGATAGCTCTTTGCGTGTGCCTAATGGTATGAGCGGAACAGTGATTGATGTGCGTGTCTTTACTCGAGATGGTGTAGACAAAGACTCCAGAGCCCTAGAAATAGAACAAATGGATTTGGCTAAAATCAGAAAAGACTTGGGCGACGAATTAAGAATTAGAGAAAACGATGTGTTTCGTCGTCTCAGAACCATGCTTCTTGAGAAAACTGCTCAAAAAGGCCCTGATGGTTTAAGAACTGGTAATAAGATCAACGATACTTACTTAGATAATTTAGTTCGTGAGCGTTGGTTTGAAATTCGTTTGAAAGAAGATGAATGCAATGAACAACTGGAATTGGCTCAGGCACAATTGAAGCATTTGCGAGAAGCTCATGATGAAGCGCTTTTAGAACACCAAAAGAAATTAAAACAGGGTGATGATTTAGCGCCTGGTGTTTTAAAAGTGGTTAAAGTTTATTTGGCGGTGAAAAGACGTGTACAGCCTGGCGATAAAATGGCGGGTCGACACGGTAATAAAGGGGTTATTTCCAATATTATTCCGATTGAAGACATGCCTTATTTAGAAGATGGTACACCGGTAGATATTGTTTTAAATCCTTTAGGTGTGCCTTCTCGTATGAACGTGGGCCAAGTTTTAGAAACCCATTTAGGTTGGGCCGCCAGAGGCTTAGGGCAAAAAATCAACAAAATGTTGGAAGAACAGCAAAAAGTTGAAAATATTCGTGGCTTTTTAGATAAAATCTACAATTACCAAGGTAAGGTGGTAGATGTTCAAAGCCTAAACGAAAGTGAAATCATGGAATTGGCTTCGAACTTAAAAGAAGGCGTTCCGATTGCGACACCAGTGTTTGATGGTGTGAAAGAATCTGAGATCAAGCATTTTTTGAAAATGGCGGATTTGCCAGAAAGTGGCCAGGCCATTTTATACGATGGTCGTACGGGCCGACAATTTGATCGCCCAGTTACTGTAGGATACATGTACATTTTGAAATTAAACCATTTGGTGGATGACAAGATGCATGCTCGTTCTACAGGATCCTACAGCTTGGTAACCCAGCAACCTTTGGGTGGTAAAGCTCAGTTTGGTGGTCAAAGATTCGGTGAGATGGAGGTATGGGCTCTAGAAGCTTATGGTGCTGCTTATACCTTGCAAGAAATGTTAACCGTGAAATCCGATGACGTCTCCGGAAGAACCAAGATGTATAAGAACATCGTGGATGGTGATCATCGCATGGAAGCCGGTATGCCAGAATCCTTTAATGTATTGATTAAAGAAATTCGCGCACTGGGCATTAACATAGAACTCGAACACGAATAATTTTGGAGGCTCGACCTTGAAAGACATCTTAAATTTGCTAAAACAACAAGTACATGGTGAAGAATTTGACCGAGTGAAAGTAAGCTTGGCCTCGCCTGATTTGATTTTATCGCGTTCCTATGGTTCTGTGGATAAACCAGAGACTATTAATTACAGAACGTTTAAACCTGAAAAAGGCGGACTTTTCTGTGCGAAAATTTTTGGTCCCGTGAAAGACTATGAGTGCCTTTGTGGTAAGTACAAACGTTTAAAGCACCGTGGTGTGATTTGTGAAAAATGTGGCGTTGAAGTCGCTTTGTCTAAAGTGCGTCGTGAACGAATGGGTCATATTGAATTGGCAAGCCCAGTTGCACATATTTGGTTTTTAAAATCCCTGCCTTCTCGTGTAGGTTTGATGTTAGACATGACTTTAAGAGATATCGAAAGGGTATTGTATTTCGAATCCTATGTGGTGATTGATCCAGGTATGACGGGCTTAGAAAAAGGCCAGCTTCTAAACGAAGAAGCTTACATGGAAGCGGAAGAACAATACGGTAATGATTTTGACGCCAAGATGGGCGCAGAAGCCATAGAAGCTTTGTTGAAAGACATTGATTTGGAAACAGAAGCCGCCAGAATTCGCGAGGAAATTCCGGCTACGAATTCTGAAACTAGAGTAAAAAAACTAGCCAAACGCTTGAAATTGATCGAAGCATTTATTGAATCGGGTAATCGTCCTGAATGGATGATCATGCGGATTATTCCTGTACTGCCTCCTGATTTAAGGCCTCTAGTGCCTTTGGATGGTGGCCGATTTGCAACTTCAGATTTGAATGATTTGTACCGCCGTGTGATCAACAGAAACAATCGCTTGAAGCGTTTGATTGAATTGGGTGCGCCGGATATTATTATTCGCAATGAAAAACGCATGCTGCAGGAATCTTTTGATGCCTTGATCGACAATGGTCGCCGTGGTCGTGCGATCACGGGCTCTAATAAAAGGCCTCTTAAATCGGTTACGGATACCATTAAGGGTAAACAAGGCCGTTTCAGACAAAATCTCTTGGGTAAACGCGTCGATTATTCAGGTCGTTCTGTGATTGTGGTAGGCCCTACGCTTAAATTACATCAGTGTGGTTTGCCCAAAAAAATGGCCCTGGAATTGTTCAAACCCTTTATTTTCAGCAAATTAGAATTCAAAGGTTTGGCCACCACTATTAAGGCTGCCAAACGCATGGTAGAGCGAGAAAGCCCAGAAGTTTGGGATATCCTAGAAGACGTGATTCGCGAACATCCTGTTTTATTGAATCGCGCACCCACCTTGCACCGTTTGGGAATTCAGGCTTTTGAACCTGTGTTGATTGAAGGCAAAGCTATTCAGCTGCACCCTTTGGTCTGCGCAGCTTACAATGCGGACTTCGACGGAGATCAAATGGCTGTTCACGTGCCTTTGTCTATCGAAGCTCAATTGGAAGCTCGCGCTTTGATGATGTCCACCAATAATATTTTGTCTCCTGCCAATGGTGAACCCATCATTGTGCCTTCTCAGGACGTTGTTTTGGGCCTTTATTATTTAACGCGGGATAAAATCGGTGTCTTGGGTGAAGGTAAGGCCTTTGCAGACATGGCAGACGTACACCGTGCTTATGAAACGGGTGCTGTTGATTTACATGCGAAAATCCGTGTGAGGATTCCTGCAGCACGCTTGGATCAGGTGAGCGATCATGAATTGGCCAAGGGTTACAAACTCTTAGAAACCACGGTGGGTCGAACCCTCTTGTTTGAAATTTTACCTGTTGGTTTGAATTTTGATTTGATCAATCAAACCCTCACTAAAAAAATGATCAGTGGTTTGATTAACCAGTGTTACCGTAAGGTAGGTTTAAAAGCCACTGTTATTTTTGCTGATCAGCTGATGTACACAGGTTTTCATTATGCAACAAAATCGGGTATTTCCATTGGTATTAATGATCTGGTCATTCCAGACTCTAAACAGGCCATTATTGATGTTGCCAATAATGAAGTTAAAGAAATTGAATCTCAATACGTTTCAGGTTTGGTGACTTTTGGTGAACGTTATAATAAAGTAGTGGATATTTGGTCTAGAACCAGTGAACAAGTCGCCAAGGCCATGATGCAAGAATTGGCAACAGAATCTGTTGTCAACCATGAAGGCAAAACAGTCTCTCAGGAATCTTATAATTCTATTTACATGATGGCGGATTCTGGAGCCAGAGGTTCGGCTGCGCAGATTAGGCAGTTGGCAGGGATGCGCGGTTTGATGGCGAAGCCCGATGGCTCGATCATTGAAACACCTATTATCGCGAACTTTAGAGAGGGCTTAAAAGGCCTCGAATACTTTATTTCTACTCACGGTGCGCGTAAAGGTTTGGCAGATACTGCCTTGAAAACTGCAAACTCTGGTTACTTAACCCGCCGATTAGTGGATGTATCCCAAGACGTGGTGGTGTCCGAAATTGATTGTGGTACCCAAGAAGGCTTAACCATGACACCTTTAATTGAAGGCGGTGATGTGGTTGAACCCTTGAGAGAACGTGTATTAGGGCGAGTTTTAGTCGAAGATGCCATCAATTTGATGACCCAGCAAGTGGTGATCCCAAAAGATACTTTGCTGGATGAATCCCTGGTGGATCTCTTAGAAGGCGAAGGCGTGGATTCTGTAAAAGTACGCTCAGCTATTACTTGCCAAGCGCGTTATGGCATTTGTGCCAAGTGCTATGGCCGTGATTTGGCACGTGGACATTTGGTGAATATCGGTGAAGCCGTCGGTGTTATTGCTGCCCAATCCATCGGTGAACCAGGTACACAGCTTACCATGAGAACCTTCCACATTGGTGGTGCAGCTTCTCGTGCGACTGCAGAAAACTCCATCCAGGTTAAATCTCAAGGTCGTTTGAAATTGCATAACATTAAGTTGGTGCATCACAGCAAAGGTTATTCTGTAGCAGTTTCTCGTTCAGGCGAAATGTCTATTGCAGATCAAAACGGTCGTGAAAGAGAAAAATACAAAGTTCCTTATGGTGCTGTTTTAACGGTGAAAGAAAGTGAAATTGTTGAAGCTGGACAAATTGTTGCTACTTGGGATTTACACAATCACCCGGTGATCACCGAAGTAGCGGGTACGGTTAAGTTCGTTGATTTGTATGATGGCCTAACCATGCGTCGTCAAACCGATGAAATGACTGGTTTAACCAATATTATCGTGATGGATCCCAAACAACGTGGTGCTGGTCGTGATTTACGCCCAATGGTTAAATTGGTGGATGCTGCGGGTAACGATCTTTGCTTAGCAGGCACCAGTTTACCAGCTCAGTACTTCTTGCCCTCAGGTGCGATTATTGGTGTTGAAGATGGATCGGGTGTCGGTATTGCTGATGTTATCGCTCGAATTCCTCAGGAAACTTCAAAAACCAGAGATATTACCGGTGGTTTGCCAAAAGTTGCGGATTCTTTCGAGGCCAGAAAGCCAAAAGAACCTGCTATTTTGGCTGAAATGTCTGGTGTCATTAGCTTTGGTAAAGAAACCAAAGGCAAAAGACGTCTCTTGATTACCCCCAAAGAAGGTGGTGAGGCCCATGAAGAATTGATTCCAAAATGGCGCCACGTCAGTGTATTTGAAGGTGAATTTGTACAACGAGGTGAAGTGATTGTAGACGGTTCTCCTAACCCCCATGAGATTTTACGACTCTTGGGTGTGGATGCTTTGGCTAAGTACATCATCAATGAAGTTCAAGATGTATACCGCTTACAAGGCGTGAAAATCAACGACAAACACATCGAAGTGATTTTGCGCCAGATGCTTCGTAAGGTTCAAATTGTATCCTCTGGTGATTCTAAGTATTTACAGGGCGATCAACTTGAAATTACGGAAGTGAAAGAAACCAATGAAAAATTAAATGCAGAAAATAAACTATCTGCTGTTTATGAACGTGTGCTCTTGGGTATTACCAAGGCATCGTTGGCAACGGAATCCTTTATTTCTGCTGCGTCTTTCCAAGAAACCACCCGAGTATTAACAGAGGCGGCTGTTTTTGGTAAGAGCGATGAATTACGTGGCTTGAAAGAGAACGTGATTGTAGGACGCTTGATTCCTGCTGGAACAGGTTTTGCCTACCACGAAAAACGAAGAAAAGAAAGGGCCCTGGGTTTACATTCTTCTAAAACCAATGCAGCACCCAAACAAATGACTGCTTCTGAACTAGAGCAGGCTTTGGGCGAGGCTCTGAATTCTTCGGAAGGCTAAGTAGTAGCGTAGCCTTTTCTAAGGGCTTCATAAATAAAAAGCCACAGGATTTTACCTGTGGCTTTTTATTTAGCCTGGTTTTTTAGGCAGCAACAGAGGATTTTAAACGGCTGAGTGCTTTGATCTTCACTTGTTTAGAAGCAGGCTTTGCTTTAAACGTTGTTTCTTCGCCGGTGAAAGGATTGATGGCTTTGCGTGCCTTGGTAGCGGGTCTGGTTTTTACAACCATTTTAACCAAGCCAGGCAAAGTAAACATACCAGGCCCATTTTTACCCAAATGAGCTTCAATAATCGCGCTCATTTGTTCTAGAATGTCTTTGATTTCCTTTGTAGATAAATTTGTGCTTTCAGCCAAATTTTTAATAAATTCTGATTTGGTGAAGGGCGTATTGGGGGCGCAGGTCTTCACTCTCACGTTCACTTTGCTTTTGGTGCCAGTTTTGTTCGATGTTTTGCTTTTAGCTTTTGCCATGGGATATTTCCTCCTTAAATTTAAACCTTGTGGAAACCACTAACAAAAAAATAATGGCATAAAAAGTGAAGATACGCTAGTGTAAAAATCTTATAAAAATTTTTTTAAAAATAGATTGTATTTTTTTTTATACGGTGTTAGTATATGCCATCGAGACACTGGGGCCGTTAGCTCAGTCGGTAGAGCAGCGGACTTTTAATCCGTTGGTCGAAAGTTCAAATCTTTCACGGCCCACCAACTTTTTTTCGCACATCCCATCCCATTCTTTTCTTTCCCTTACGCCTATCGAAAACATCCCCCCGCCTAACTATCGTTCGGCACCCCCTTCCAAGGGGAATTTTCATCGTTTTTCTGAGCAATTTGGCTTAAATCATGTTTTTTAAAGTTCCTTTCGAATTGGCCGATATCCTGGTCGTAACTTTAATCTAAAAAATTAAAGTAAAGAGGAGAAACGGTGCAAGAACATCCAAAGACCTATAAAGATCTGATTCAACAAAGAGAACAAGAGTTTTTGGGTGCTTGGCAGCAGGTGGATTTGGCCAAGAAGTTTGGGAAATTTGTTTCGTTTTTATTTAAAGTGCCCTTGTTAAATCGCTTATGCAAAAGAAATTTCACTTTGGTGAATATTCTCTTAAGTTATTACCAAAAACAGAATCTACTTAGACCTATACTGAAATTAGTAATTGAACTTCTTTCTATGCCGCATTACAAACAAGCGCCAGAAGAATGGTGGCGTTTGATGCGTTATACCACATCGCTTCTGCAACATCAGCAGATTTCTTATTTTCTTCGAGACTTTGCGATTGAAGATCAATTGATTATTTTGGCGGGCAATGGCCCCAAAGATTATGTAGGCTACGATGTTTCTTATAGCTTGATTGGCTTTTCACTTTGGATGTTTGAAAGAGGCAATGTGTTTGCAGCCATAAAATTAGTAGAACAAGCCACTAAAGCTGATCCTACTTGGGCTTACCCCGAATATTTGCTGGGTTGGTATGGTTTATTTGTTCAAGGCGTGGATTCGGCCAGTCATTTTGTAAATGCGGTGCACATTGATTGGAGTTTTCTACAAAGAATCAAAAAAGACAGGGTTTGTCAAAAATTCCCAGAAATCGTTCGAAAAGTTCACCAAAGCGTCGTTATTTTAAAATAAAATAAACATTGACAATAAAGCCAGGAACCCCTTAGGATAAGCTCTTCCAAGCATTTTTTTAAATTTCAGGGGGCTCTTGCCATGATCATCAAACCCAGAATCCGAGGCTTTG
>JBJSZW010000056.1:0-3243 GCA_046090565.1 Gammaproteobacteria bacterium | reverse complement strand
TAATCTCTTTGACGCGTGTTAAGACCTTCAGGTAAGTTAAAAATTGCTCCATATCTTTTTCTACTGGAGCAAAATACTCCTTCTCATTTGTTTTCATAATTTCAGCGGCTTTTTTGACGAGCTTCTTACCCGCAGGTGATAGGCTGGAGTATTTTGCCCGCTCATCACCTTCTATTTGTTCACGCAAAACAAGCCCACGTTTTTGTAGAGTGCGAAGGATTTGGGATGTCATGGTGACATCGGAATTGGTGAGCCTCGCCAAATCATTTTGTGTCGCCTTGTCCTGATGCTTTTCTAGCTCAAACAGTGTCCCCATAAAGACATACTGCGTATGCGTTAGGCCAACCGCCTCCAAGGCCCTGTCTGTGATGCGCTTCCACGTAAAATAGGCCTGAGCAAAAGTAAAACTTGGGCCCTCTAGCACAGGGATTGGGTAGTCTTTTGTGGCGTTATCTGACATGTATTTCTCTCCATAAAATGGGCCTGCCAGGCCGAAGCCTTGGCGTAGGTTGGTTGTTTTTAAAAAAGAGCTTAATCATAACATGATTATACATATTATAGTTGCACAAAATATAGTTTTATGTCAAGATAAAGCTGTGGGAATCTCATAATTTTGTCATCTGGTGGAAAATTGAACATGCAACTATTTGATCTAAAGGGTAAAACAGCATTAATCACTGGGGCTTCTAGTGGCCTTGGAGAGCAATTTGCCCGCTCTCTATCTAGTGCAGGCGCACGTGTGATCTTGGCCGCCCGCCGCATTGATAAGCTAAAGACCTTAGCTGCTGAGCTTAATAACGCTAGGGCCATCCAGATGGATGTATCAGACAAACAATCCGTAAAAAGTTGCTTTGCTGAGTTAGAAAAGGATGGTGAGAAGATCGACATCTGCGTTAATAACGCCGGAATTGCTATTCTTACTCCTATTTTTGAAGAAGATGATAATGATAATTTTGAGTCCATTATCCAAACGAACCTGATGGGCGTGTGGTACGTCACTAAGGCAGTGGCAAACCACATGAAAAACCATGGCATTCATGGATCAATTATTAATATTGCCAGCATTAACGGAGATGCCTTTCCTTATAAAGAAGCAACGGCTTATGCAACCTCTAAGGCGGCTGTGATTCATATGGCAAAATCTTTGGTGACCGAGTTATCAAGGCATAAAATCAGAATCAATTCTATAGCCCCCGGTCTTTTTCATACGCCTATGACAGATCACAAATTGGCTAATGATCAACAACGACAAGAGTTTGCTGAGCAGATCCCTATGGGGTTTGTTGCAACTCCACAAGATTTGGATGGCGCTTTGTTGTTGCTCGCATCAAATGCGCATTCGTCTTATATAACAGGAGCATGCATTACCGTTGATGGTGGCAAATCTTTTGGAACATCCTGGGGGTCATAATAATTTCATGCGCGTACTTAAATTCATCATCGCAAATATAGGCCCCTATAAAAAGTATGTGTTTGGCATTTTTTTAGCGATGTGCTTGATCACCGTTGATAATACCTTAAAGCCGCTTTTAGTTAAGCTATTTATTGATATTGTCTCGGGAACTGAGCAAGGAAATCTATGGGTTGTATTCACATTCTATGCCTTACTTCAATTTATGTTGGTGAGTGTATGGACGATGAGCGACTATTGCATCACAAAATATACAGCTAAGTTTCGATTAAATGTAGCGGAACACTTTATGACAAAGCTATATGAATATCCGTATAGCTTTTTTCAAAACCAGCTTTCTGGCTCTTTGACATCCAAAATAAATGATGCATTCCAGCATTTGCCGCATCTGATCTTCACGATCATTAACCCCTTTATGTATTTCATTCTGTTAATACTCATCTCAATAGGTTTGCTCGCTTCGGTGGCGCCTGTTTTTGCACTGAGTATGGGGGCTTGGGTTTTATTATTTTTTGTGATTACCGTATTTTCCATGAAAAAAAGCATGCGGCTCAATAAAGAATATGCTGAGGAAAAGTCTAAAATAATCGGGCTCGCTGCAGACTATCTTGGCAATATGATGGGCGTGAAACTTTTTGCCGCCAGAACTTTTGAACAAGGGCGATTTTTCAAACTGCAAAAACCTTTTGTTGATATAGCTGAAAAAGGCGGCTTTTATCACACCTGGTTGTATGGTTTTCTTGGGATTCTCACGTCGCTTTACGCACTTGCTTTCCTAAGTGCACTGATATTCGGTTATCAAAAAGGGGTTGTTAGTCCGGGTGATTTTGCGCTGGTTATTATGACCAACTTCAACATCATTAATACTCTCTATCAACTTTCTCATATGCTCAGGGATTTTATAGCTAATTGGGGTGCAGTGGATCAGGCGATAGCTTTGCTAGAAACAAGCGAAATTACGCATTCAGATAAACCAAACGCTAGCACTTTGAATTGCATACAAGGAAAAATAACCTTTGATCAAGTCAAATTCCATTACAAAGGTACAGAACCTCTTTTTCAAAATAAATCTATAGAAATTAAAGCTGGTCAGAAAGTTGGGCTTGTTGGTTATTCAGGAGGCGGTAAGTCGACATTCGTTAATTTGATCCTAAGGCTTTATGATGTGACGGATGGCGCTATTTTAATCGATGGTCAGGATATCAGGGATGTAACTCAAGACTCTTTACGAGAAAACATCGCTATGATTCCGCAAGATCCATCATTGTTTCACAGAAGCTTGATGGAAAATATTCGTTACGGCCGAGCAGATAGCACCGATGAAGAAGTAATTGAAGCTGCTAAAAAAGCCCACGCTCATGAGTTTATCTCCACATTACCCCAAGGTTATGACTCACTTGTTGGCGAAAGAGGCGTTAAACTTTCCGGTGGCCAGCGCCAACGCATAGCCATAGCGAGAGCGATTCTCAAAAATGCACCAATCCTTATCCTTGATGAAGCTACATCCCAACTTGATTCTGTGACTGAAAGCTTGATCCAAGAATCCTTATGGGAGCTGATGCAGAACAAAACTACAATCGTCATTGCCCACCGTTTATCAACCTTACTGCATATGGATCGCATCCTAGTTTTTGATAAAGGCAAGATCGTAGAAGATGGCACTCACAGTGATCTTCTTTCAAAAGCAGGGCTTTATAAACACTTGTGGGATGCCCAAGTTGGAGGCTTTTTAGGTGATGAAAAAACGGAGGATGAAGTATGAAATCTTCAGTAAATATTCAATACATATCTACCCCAGCAAGCGCAGACATTGATTTTCTAACCCAGAAAAT
>JBJSZW010000055.1:0-7655 GCA_046090565.1 Gammaproteobacteria bacterium | reverse complement strand
GAAACTGATGCATTCACAATGGGATGTCTTTTCAAGGCTTCTAAAACGGCCATCACAAAAAAAGACATCAACCCCAAACGGCTTTGATGTTTTTTTTCAAAATTGTCTGGGCTTGGATCATTACCTTACCCGCTGCTGCCTTGGTGGCTGGTTTGTGTCGAATATTAATCTAGGGTTAAGAAAAATGTCCTATAAAAATTTTATAAATTTAAGTGCTATTAATCCTGGCTATAAAAAACACTTTGATTACGTCAAACAAAAAATGAAACAAGGTATTTTGGTGCAGTGGCTCGAGTAATCAATAGCCTGCAATTTTTGGCTGTTTTATTGAGTTTGTTTTTTTTTAATAGAATCTTTTTTATTGCCTATTTTGTCTCTCCAAGCATGGATGATTTAAAAGTCGGCTTTGAAGATTATAGTCTCGTTTTATTTCAAGGCTTTCGTTTTGATTTAATTTGGGCTGCAGCTCTTGGGTTTTCCATGGCTTTTTTAAAAGATTATTTTAGAATTTTAATTTTTTTCTTAAGTATCGGCATTTGCCTGGTATCCAATCTATTTTATTTAGAATACCAAGATAATTTCAATGAAATTATTTTTAATTTGTATAGGGATGATTTCTGGGCTATTTTAGTGACCAGTATAAAAGAATATTATTTGATACAAATTTTAGTCTTGGGGTTAGGCTTGGCTGTTTTTTTTAATAAAATAGTTTCTAAATTTCCAAGATTAAAAGCCAGTAAAATTAATTTCATCTTAAGCCTAATTATTCTAGGTATTAGCATTCGTGGGGGAATTGGCAAACGGCCCATGCAATTAAAAGATGCCTCTGTTACTATGCATCGAGTCTTGAATAAAGCAGTCCTAAATCCATTATCTGCCCTGCGTTATGCTTTTAAAGAGCATCATTATTTGAATCAAGGCGAACACGGCATCGAACAATGGTTAAATAACAAAGCCAATCTAGAAGGCGAATATCAGGAAGCTTTAAAAACCATGGATTTAAACCCAAAGCTTTTACGGGTATCTAAAAATTTGGGGCCGAAGTTAATCAACAAGCCCGATCATATTTTTTTAGTGGTGATGGAAAGTCAAGATTTTTGGCCTTTACTGCCTCAATATCAAGATTTTAATTTGGCACCTGGCCTAAAAGAATTGTCCGGAAAAGGCTTAACTATGGATTCTTTTGTTTCTTCTTCTATTGGTACCATGGGGGCTTTAAATGCAATTATAACAGGCCTGGGTGATTCTAGATTAAATACCAATTATCAAAAATCTGCACAAAAACCCTATGCAACGAGTTTGCCAAGGCCTTTTCATGCTTTGGGTTATCAGGTTAATTTGTTTTATGGCGGTTATTTAAGCTGGCAATCTTTGGAAGATTTTGCATTAAACCAGGGTTTTGATCGCGTGTATGGGGCAGCGCATATGGGCAATTGGTCCCAAACCAATGAGTGGGGGGTGCATGATCAAGCCTTGTTTAATTTTATTGAAACATCTATTAATAAAACCCAAATAAAACCCAGCTTTAATTTAATTATGACAGTTTCTAACCATCCACCCTATAGTGTGGATTTAAAACAAGCAGGTTTTGATCTGGAGAAAGCTGAAAACTTGTTAAAACAAAAATACCCACATTCCAATATGCAAGCCAAACACTTGGGGCATTATTGGTATGCAGATAAAATGCTCAAAAACTTTGTGGATCGCATGGCTTTAAAATATCCTAATAGCCTATTTATTATTACAGCCGATCATTTCAGCAGAAAACATGTTTTGAATGAGAAGGCAGAGCCCTACGAAACATCTGCTATTCCGCTTATTTTTTATGGGAAAAATCTAAATTTAACATGGCAAAAATATTTAGAAAAAAAAGCAGGCAGCCATATTGATATTATCCCTAGTATTTTAAACTTAATCAGCCCCCCAGATTTTAAATATCAGGCCCTGGGTAAAAACTTATTTGAGCCAGAAAATTTGAAAAATTCAAAACACCAGTTTGGCTTGGGTTATAACCGCCTGATGTTGCCGAATCAAAAACTGGGGGAACTCGAAAACAAAAATTATTTAGAATACCACAGGCAATACCACTTAATTTCAAGCCATAAAATCTTATACCCAGATTAAGGCTATAAGGCTGGCTAGGGCTAGATCATTTTAGAGTCAGCGTTTAGTGCCGGCCATCGTTGATAAAAATTGGTGGAGGTGGCGGGAATTGAACCCGCGTCCGGAAACAGTACATCTTTGGTTCTACACGTGTATCCCACGCTTTATTTTAACAGACGACTATCAGGTGGGCTTGAAAAATCGGCTGCGAGCCCTAAGTTGTCGAATTTTGAACCGGGCCAGCCCAAAATACCAATTCTGTGTAAAGTTACCCCTAATTCCGGCCCACAGACAGACTGGGTTAGAGGCTAGTAAGCTACTGTTTAGGCAACTTTAGCTAGGGCGATGTTTTCATCATTGGCAAGTATATGCCTGTAACCAGATTTAACGAGTGTAGGCTACCTACTCGACGTGCTCCAGAAGACTTCGCATCCCCGTCGAAGCCAGTGCACCCCCAAGAGCTTATTCTAGCACAATTTTTTCAAAAAATGCCAATTTTTTCAAATTATTGGAGGCTATGGGGAATAATTTGCAATAAATGGATCCGTCGTTTGTCCGCGCGCAAAATTTTGAAATAAAAGTTTTTAATAACAACCACTTCCCCGCGCTTGGGTAAATAGCCAAATTCTCGCATCACGAGCCCGCCTACGGTATCGGCGTATTCATCGCTGAACTGCGTTTTTAGGGTTTCATTGAGTTCATCAATGGTGGTAAGGGCTTTTACCACATGGCTGCCATCGGGTAATTCACGAATCAAAGGGTCTTCGGGGTTGTCGTATTCGTCTTCGATGCTGCCTACGATTTTTTCCAGTACATCCTCAATGGTAATTAAGCCCGTTACGCCGCCGTATTCATCCACCACGATGGCCAAGTGATTCCGATTGACTCGAAATTCTTGCAATAAAATATCCAGTCGTTTGCTTTCGGGGACAAAAAAAGCGGGTCTTAAATACTGCTTTAAATCTAGAATTTCTCTAGATTCCTTGGCGTGCAAAACGGGTAATAAGTCTTTGGCCAGCAAAATACCCACCACGGTGTCTTTGCTATTGCTGATCACAGGGAATCTGGAATGTCCAGAATCAATAATGGCTTGAAGGGTGGTTGCGATAGAATCATCATCGTGCAGAACGATCATTTGATTTCTAGGAATCATCACATCGCGCACGCGCTCAGTACCAACGTCTAAAATGCCCAATAGCATATTCAGGGTATTGAGATCGATAATGCCTTTTTCTCTGGTTTCTTTGAGGAGGACGGTTAATTCTTCTTTGTCTTTAGGGTCCGGATGCAAAACTTGGCTGATTTTATCCAACCAGGAGATTCGCTTAGGTTTGGCGTTCATGTGAGGTCGTATTTTCCTCCATTTTCGTAGGGATTTTTAAAACCAAATTGCTGTAATATAGAAGTTTCTAGGCCTTCCATGAGTGCTGCTTCTTCATCTAATTCATGATCATAGCCTAAAAGATGCAAAGTTCCGTGTACTACCATGTGTGCCCAATGAGCTAAAAATTGAACGTTGTAGCGATCGGCTTCTTCTTGAACCACAGGGGCACAAATAATAATATCGCCTATTAAATCAACATCCATATAAGAAGGTACATCGTAAGGAAAAGAAAGAACATTTGTTGGGCCGTTTTTGTTTCGGTAGGAGAAATTCAAAGCAGACATTTCTTCCACATCTACAACGCGGATTGTAATTTCACCATTTTCGATGCGATTGTCTAAGGCTTTGCTTACCCAATCTTTGAATTGATTAGGGTGGGGGAGGGTTTTGGTATTGCTCGCAATTTGTAACTCGATTTCTACGCTCATGGAGGGGGGGATGCCGAATGGTTTGGGTGAGAAAAGCGGGGCAGGGGTTTGTCGAAAGCATCAAAGGCATCGTAGGCATCAATGATTCTTTGGACCACGGGGTGGCGTACCACGTCTTTGGAATCAAAAAAAGTAAAGCTAATGCCAGGTACATTGGGCAAAATTTTCAAAATTTGTTTTAGGCCTGAAGTTTTGCCTTTCGGAAGATCAACCTGGGTAATGTCTCCAGTAATAACTGCAGTAGAATTGAGCCCCAAGCGGGTGAGGAACATTTTCATTTGTTCTGGGGTGGTATTTTGACTTTCGTCCAAAATAATAAAAGCATCGTTTAAAGTCCGTCCTCGCATATAGGCCAAAGGGGCAATTTCGATGATTTGTTTTTCAATTAATTTGCCTACTTTTTCAAAACCCAGCATTTCATAGAGTGCGTCATAAAGGGGCCTTAAATAGGGATCAATTTTTTGGGCGAGATCTCCGGGTAAAAAGCCTAATTTTTCACCAGCTTCAACGGCAGGCCGAACCAATAAGATGCGATGAATTTTTTCTTGTTCTAGGGCTTCTACTGCGCAGGCTACGGCTAAGAAGGTTTTACCTGTACCTGCAGGGCCAATGCCAAAATTAATATCATGCGCATGAATATTTTCTAAATATTGAGCTTGATTGGCGGTACGAGGTTTGAATTCCCCATAACGGGTTTTTAATTTAAAGACCTTTTTATTTTTACCCATTTCGTCTTGGGTTGAATCTGATGTTTCAGAGTCTGGGTGGTTTTGTTTATCCTGGGCATAAGCTTTGGGGCGCTTGTGTTGAGCTAAGCTCAAATGTATTTCAGATGGGTTCAAGTCTAATCCTAAGCTGGTATCTTCATAAAGGGTTTTAAGTAATTTGCTGGCCAAAAGAACGCCAGCTTCTTCTCGTCCATAAAGCTTAAATTGGTGTCCTCGGTTTTCAATGGTAATGTCCAATTGCTTTTCGATTTGCCTTAAGTGTTCATCAAATCGGCCACAAAGATTGAGCAGACGCTTGTTATCCGGAGGAGACAGTGTAAATTCACTGGAATATTTATTTTCTCTCATTGTCACTGTAAGGATATACTATAGAAGCTGACCGCGTAAACTGTTTGTTAAAACAGCCTGAATTTGAACTTCTACAAAATTACCGATAAGAGATGAGTCTCCCTTCAGATAAACAATGCGATTATTTTCTGTGCGGCCCTGTATTTGGCTGGGATCTTTCTTATTGGTCCCCGTAATCAAAATAGTTTGTAAAGAGCCCAACGTGGCTTCGCTGATGCTTTGAAATTGTTGATTAAGCAGGGCTTGCAGGCGGCCTAGGCGCTCTTTTTTGATTTCTAGGGTTAATTCATCAGGCAAATCGGCAGCTGGGGTTCCAGGACGTTTGCTGTAAATAAAGCTATAGGATTGGTCTAAATTTAATACACGCACCAAATCCAGGGTATCTTCAAAATCATTCTCAGTTTCTCCAGGAAAACCCACGATAAAATCTGAAGAAATACTGATTTCAGGACGAATCGCCCTTAATTTCTGAATTTTTTCAATGTAAGTTTCCCGGCTGTGGTTGCGTTTCATCAAGCTTAAAATCCGGTTGGAACCACTTTGTACCGGCAAGTGCAAGTGATTTACCAGTTTAGGAATATTTCGATAAGCTTCTATTAAGTTATCATTGAATTCGCCTGGATGTGAAGTTGTAAACCTAATGCGCCCAATTTCAGGCAGTTCTGCCACATAGGCAATCAACAAAGCCAGATCGGCAAAGACGCTAGAATCACCTGAATGACCTGAGTGACCCGGTAAGCGGCCTTTGTAGGCATTTACATTTTGGCCCAAAAGAACAATTTCTTTCACGCCCTGTGCGCTTAAGCCTAAAATTTCTTCTAAAATATCCTCCAAGGGTCGGTTGACTTCCGGGCCTCTGGTATAGGGAACGATGCAGTAGCTGCAGTATTTGTTGCAACCTTCCATAATAGACACATAGGCGCTGGGGCCATGGGCCTGTGGTTTGGGCAGGCGATCAAATTTTTCGATTTCCGGGAAGGAAATATCCATGGCTGTACTTTGCATCTGCCCGGTTTCTTGTCTTTTTTGGATCAATTCAGGCAGGCGATGCAGGGTTTGGGGGCCAAAAACCAAATCCACGAAGGGGGCCCTTTCCCGGATGGCTGCTCCCTCTTGGGAAGCCACACAACCGCCCACACCAATCAAGGCCCCAGGTTTTTTGGCCTTGAGCTTGCGCCAACGGCCCAATTCTGAAAACACTTTGTCTTCCGCTTTTTCACGGATAGAGCAGGTATTGATTAAAAGCACATCCGCTTCTTCAGCATTGCTCGTTCTAACCATGCCATGGCTGGATTTCAAGAGATCGGCCATACGATTAGAATCGTATTCATTCATTTGGCAGCCATGGGTTTCGATGTAGAGTTTCATGGGGAATTTAGGGCTAGATATGATAATATAATTGATTTGGGTTTTTGTTTGAAATTATTGGTGGCTACGGGTGGACTCGAACCACCGACCTCGGCATTATGAGTGCCACGCTCTAACCGGCTGAGCTACGTAGCCAATAGATGGCTATTCTCTTATGAAATCAGGGGATTGTCAACTGATTTTTTTTGCGAGTCCTTTAGGTTTAGTAGGTTTAGGCAAAGTGGCAATTGACAGCCCAGGACTCTGAATGTGAAAATACAAGCCTTATGCCTGCCCTTCAACCCCATTTTGTACACTTGCATGTTCACAGCGAATACTCGGTTTATGATAGCCTGGTTCGTATTGAAGATTTAATTGATTTTTGCGAGCGCGATCAAGCCCGCGCCATTGCGCTTACGGATCAAATGAATTTATTTGGTCTGGTGAAATTTTATCAAGCGGCTGAAAAGAAAAAAATCAAGCCTATTATTGGTGCGGATCTATTAATTTATGCACCTCAGTTTCCGAATAAACATTTTCGAATGCTGGTTTTGTGTAAGAATAATCAGGGCTATGATCTACTCAAAAAAATCATCTCAAAGGCTTATCTAGAAGGCTACGATACCCTCTCTGGCAAGGCCATGGATCAAAGCTGGTTATGGGATGCAGCTTGTTCTGGGCATTTGATTTTAATTGCACCAAGCTTTTATGGGGAAGTCTACCAAACCTGGAAGCAAAACAAATGGGATCAGGCGGAAGCGATTTTGCAAACTTGGCAGGCCCAATTTCCAGGGGATTATTTTCTAGAAATCACTCGAATCAGTGGCGAACAAGAATTAGAATTCAATAAAATGTTATTAAATTGGGCTCAAAAACACCAAATTCCTTGTGTGGCCAGTAACCAAGTACGTTTTGTTGAAACTTTGGACTTTGAAGCGCATGAAGCACGAGTGTGTATTAATCAGGGCTATACCCTAGAAGACAAAACCAGGCCCAAACATTACACGGATGAACAGTATTTAAGAAGCACTTCAGAAATGCAGGATCTATTTTCGTTTTGTCCCTCTGCGTTGGAAAATTCAGTTCAAATAGCCTACCGCTGTAATGTGACTTTAAAATTTGGGGAGGTATTTTTACCAAATTTTCTAACCCCGAATCAAATGCCCATTACTCAGTATTTAAGCGCTTTGAGTCAAGCGGGCTTGGAAAAAATTCTTCAAAAAAATCCAAAACCAGAACAAATAAAAGCAAGCTATTTTAAGCGCTTAGAAATAGAGCTTAAAGTGATCAACGACATGGGTTTTGCAGGGTATTTTT
>JBJSZW010000054.1:0-2742 GCA_046090565.1 Gammaproteobacteria bacterium | reverse complement strand
CGAAAAAAATAAGAATACCGAAAATAAATAATGAAAAAACACCAGCACCTAACAGCTAGGGTTTCGTTGCGTCCAGAGGACGAACAATGAAACCCCTGTTGCACGGAACCACATTTTTTTAGTTAATTTTTTCTATGGAATTTGCGTCGCAAGATTTGTGACGCTTTTCTTTTTTGAGAAGATTTTAATTGAATGATACAATTAAAATTTGGATACTTTCATGCTTAAATTAGTTTCTTTTAATAAACTAAAAAGATTTTTATTTTTTTTATTTGTAAGATCGCAATATATATCCAGGTCGTTTTTCAACAACAAAAAATCAATTCATTTTTACTATTTGTAAAATTCTTTTAGCAGCCACTTTCCAGTCAATCGGCGGACCTCGTTGGTCAAAATTTAAAACCCTCACCATCGTTTCTTTTTTACAACACGAACAGATTAATGGATTATACTTTTTTGCCTTTGTTGGTATTGGCTTTAATTTCTTTACAGGTAATTGCTTGCGTATTTCTGCAATGGCTTTTGTTTTTGATGTGCTGCTTAGAATACCATAATGCCTGATCCGAACAAATGATTTTGGTAAAATATGTAAACTAAATCTCCGTATAAATTCCATGGAAGTTAACTTCATCAATTTCTGACGAGAATGATCTTTGTAATCTTTATACTTAAACGTAATGGTGTTATTAACTTCATCCATTGCTTTAATGCGGTGATTGCTGATTGCCACTTTATGCGTGTATCTTCCCAGATATTCCACAACACCACTTACACCACTAAAAGGTTGTTTGGCATATACTACCCATGATTTACTAAAACATGTTTCCGTTAATTGCTTTGGCAATGTAAGTTGTATTATGTCTGTTGAATTGTGCTGTGCAATATGTTTGCGCAAATGATACATATATTTTGCCCGATAAACTTTGCTTAGTGCTTTTATCGGAAACAAATAATTACCTTTTGTTTTACAATCCTTCCATTTATTTTGTTTGGTTAGGCCTCCTGCTGGAATGATACAATGCAGATGAGGATGAAGCATAAGTTGTTGTCCCCAGGTATGTAATATGCTTATCATACCCGGTTTTGCACCCAGGTGTTTTGTATCTTTTGAAAATGTATTGATGGTGTCCCATGCTGCGTCAAACAAACTTGTGTACATGATGCGTGGGTGGTTCATGCACAAACTATTGAGTTCAGCAGGTAAGGTAAAAACAACATGAAAATACGCAACAGGCAAGAGTTCCTGCTCTCTTGCCTTAATCCATTCCTCGCGTTCATTGCCTTGGCATTTAGGACAATGTCTGTTTCTGCAACTATTGTAGCTTATACGTAATTTACCACAATCCATGCACCCATCAATGTGGCCTCCTAATGCAGATGTACGGCATTTGCTCAATGCCGATAAGGTTCGAAGTTGCCAACTGTTAAGGGTTTTGTTTTTTACACTTTGCTCAATGGCATTCCATTGCCCACGTAATACGTGAGCCAGATCAAACTTAGCTTGCACAATACAATCAAGCTACATGATACAAGTTATCTAATGGACAGAATGGTACTTTGCGTCCTGTTTTTGCAATATGCAAGTACATCATTGTTGTTTCAATATGCGCATGTCCCAATAATTCTTTAATGCTTACAATATCTAAACCATCTTCCAGTAAATGTGTTGCATAGGTATGGCGAAGTGTGTGCGTATTGACTTCTTTTCGTATGCCTGCTTTTTTGCATAAACTTTTTATTACCCATTGCACTCCTCGCTGTGAGTAACGGCTATCATAATCACTGCCGGTAAAAAGATAATCGGTGGCTCCGGTACTTTCTATATGTTGTTGAATGCCTCGTATTAAGAGTTTTCCCAGTGGTACATATCTATCGTAATTGCCTTTTGTTTTTCTCACCAGTAACATGCCCCTATTGATGTCAATATCGCGCAAACGAATGGTTCTCACTTCACCGCATCGTAATCCGCAACCGTAGAGTAATGCAACAAGCAGTTTGTGTTTTAAATGTTCTGCTTGTTTAATCATCGCTTTTACTTCTTCGCGTCCTAAAACTATGGGTAGTTTTTTATCTCTTTTAATGCTGGGAAGTTGAATGCGTTTGTCATTCAATCCTTCTAAACGAAATAAATAACGTAAACTATAAACGGTATGTTTAAAATAGGAGGCGCTTGGTGGTCCTTTTAAAATTAATCCTTCCAGATAATCTTCAATCTGATCATCGGCCAATATGGTTGGAAGGCATTGAAAATGTAAGGCGATTTGGGATAGGTGCCTTGCGTAATTGTTTTTTGTGCTTTCGCTTCGCCGCTGTGTATGCATCCTACGTTCTAATCTGCGATACAGTTCTGTAAAGCCATGTACTTCTGTGCATGCTCTACTCAGTAATGTTACTACATCACTGTTTTGAGGTGTGTTTATTATTTCCATTTAGGAAATTAACTCCATCTCTTTTATTTTTATATTTATTATGTGATAAAAAGCTCCACGCAAAGCGTGGTTTAGTGCAACAGCGTGCAAGCACAAAAAGCCAGTGGTGACTAGTGCAAATTGTTTTGAAATATGGTAAATAATTGTTGCAATTTGCACATACCGTTTGTACCTTTAATTAGGTTTTTGTTTACAGATACGTTTGAACCTTTTAATGGCTTTCTCGTGCCTGTGCGCAAAACGTTACCTGCAAGCTTAAAGACACCAATCGCAAAAGTGAAACGACTAATAATTATATCATTTATAATCACTA
>JBJSZW010000053.1:0-3362 GCA_046090565.1 Gammaproteobacteria bacterium | reverse complement strand
GGTATGCCTATATCAGCTATTGTTGGACAAAATCACGTGATGAAAGAAATGGATGAAATCTTTTTTTCTGGCACTTTTGGAGGAGAAACACTGTCATTAGCCGCAGCAATAGCAACAATTAAAAAGATGCAGTCGCATCGTGTTATTGATTATATTTGGGAAAAAGGAAAAAATCTTTCAGAAGATATTAGAGGTCTTATTTGTGATTTTGATCTTAGTACATTTATTGAGCTTAAGGGATTTGCTCCCTGGAGTATTCTAAAATTTACCGGCTCTGGCCATATAAGCCAATATTTATTAAAAACAGTCTTTCAAAAAGAAATGATCAAGAATGGAGTAATTATTCTTGGATCCAATAATATTTCTTTTTCTCATACAGATGTGGAGATTGAGAAAATAAAGCTAGCCTATAAGAATACTTTTGCACATATCAAGCAAGTTACGGCCCTTGAAAATCCTCTAGAATTCATTGAATGCGAAATAATAGAACCACTCTTTAAGGTGAGATAGAAATATGTCTTTAAAAAAATGTAACAAATGTGGACTACCAGAGACCTACGAAACACTTATTATTGGTTCAGATGGCGTATGTAACATATGCAATCAAAGCCTATATAAAAGAGAATCTATAGATTGGGCTGCTCGTCATAAAATGTTAGAAGACCTAATCAATGAATATAGAGGGAAATACGATTATGATTGTATTGTGCCTTTTTCGGGAGGCAAAGACTCTACATATACACTTTGGTATTTAGTCACTCAGCTAAAATTAAAACCGTTGGTGGTTCAATTTGATCATGGGTTTATGCGTGACACGCTAAAAAATAATAACCAGCGGACTTTTAAAAAACTTGGTGTTGATGTTTTATCTTTTTCTCCGAATTGGAAACTCGTTAAAAGGTTAATGCTCGAGGCTTTAAGACGCAAAGGAGATTTTTGCTGGCATTGTCATACAGGGATCTTTAGTTACCCAATGCATATCGCATTAAAATTTAATGTTCCTCTTGTTTTTTGGGGCGAGCCTTCAGCAGAATATACGGCTTATTATCATTATTCCGATGATCAGATTGAAGAAGTTGATGAAGAGAGGTTCAACAAATTTACAAATTTGGGGATTACAGCTGAGGATATGTACGGAATGATTAAAGGAGACTTTGATTTGTCTGAACGTGATCTTCTTCCATATAGTTATCCTAAGCTAAAAGATTTAAAAAAACTTGAGTATAGATCTGTTTGTTTGGGGTCTTTTATTCCGTGGAATGTAAAAGAAAATTTTGAGATTATTCGAAATCACTTAGGGTGGCAAGGTGAGCAAGTTGAGGGGATGCCTTGGGATATATATCCTTATGAAAAAATAGAATGTTTTATGCAAGGCACGAGAGATTATATAAAATATTTAAAAAGAGGATATTCTAGAGTTACTCAAATGACAGCACTTGATGCCAGACGTGGCGATATGTCCCTAGAAGAGGCTGGCAAGCTTATTGATCAATACGAAGGAAAGAAACCCCCCTCATTAGACTTATTTTTAGAATATGTAGGGCTCACAGAAAGCGAATTCAACGAAATCGTTAAAAAAACATGCGTTCCACCACATGCTCCTGATTTTAATATTCAAGAGGTTTCTGAAAAAACTTGGGATTTTGAAAAATGGTTTCGAGAAGAGAAATAAATATCGGAATTTTAAATTTAGGATTTGGGAATATCCAGTCCTTACGCTCTTTACTTGACCGTTTAGGGTATGATTTTGTTGATGTAATGTCTGCTGATATCTTAATAGAAAGGATTACACATTTAATTATTCCGGGTGTAGGTGATTACGCGAGCGCGTCAGAAGCTCTCAATGATTCAGGGATGATATCTAATGTTCAAGAATTTGTCGCTGCAAAAAAACCTCTTATGGGAATATGCCTTGGTATGCAAATTATGACATCTATCGGGTTTGAGCGGCACCTGTCAACAGGGCTAGATCTTTTTAAAGGGGAAACAAAAAAAATGGATACAGATGCATATCATCGTTTACCACATGTCGGATGGAATTCAGTTTCTTTTCTGAAAAATCACCCAGTTTTTGAAGGTATAAAAAACAATGTCGATTTTTATTTTACGCATTCTTATATTGTGAAAAATATCGAAGGTACATGTGTTTTGGGAGAAACAAACTATTACATGAAATTCCCAAGCATTATAGGGCGAAATAACATCATTGGAACCCAGTTTCATCCAGAAAAAAGCCTTAAAAATGGCATGAGAATGATCGATAATTTTTGTCAGTGGGATGGTGCATGCTAAAGAAAAGACTAATCCCTTTATTATTACTAGATAATGAGCGGGTTTGGAAAAGCAAACAATTTAATAATTGTAGAGATGTCGGTGCCCCAAGAACAGCGGGAAAAGTCTATGAAAATCAGCATGCTGACGAATTGTGTATACTAAACATTGGTGAAAATCATGATTCTTTTAGAAACCTGGTGAAATACACAAGAATTATTTCTGAAAATTGCTGTATGCCCCTGACTATCGGAGGAGGAATCAATAGTTTTTTACAAGCACAAGAATTGTTTGATAACGGCGCTGACAAAGTTGTTCTCAACTCCATTAATTATAGCGACATCAAAGTCCTTGAAGAAATCGCAAATATTTATGGGTCTCAAGCTGCAGTTGTTTGTATTGATGTCAGGTTTGACGCTCATAGGAACGATTATAGCTTATACAGTGCTCGTGGTCGAGTATTAGAGGGGATAACTTTAAGGGAGCATATTTTTAAGTGTGATTTGCATGGTGCGGGTGAGTTTTTGATTCAGTCAATTGACAGAGACGGAATGATGGATGGTCTTGATATAAAATTAGGCCATATCGCCTCAAAATCAACTTCAACACCTGTTGTTCTGGCAGGTGGTGTTGGTTCATATGCTCATATAGAAGCTGCATTCAAAGAGCTTTCTTTGTCAGGTATAGCGTGTGCTAGTATCTTCCACTTTACTGATAGCAATCCTCTTCGCGCAAGCGCTTACCTAGCAAATGCCGGTTTTTCAATTAAAAAGGTCTAATATGCTCATTCATACCCCGCTTAAAGGAGCTGATATTTACTTACAATGTCTGAGTAGCGATGATGTAAATGAAGACTATGTTTCTTGGATGAACGATAAAGAAATTAATAAGTATATGGAAACACGTTATAAATCATGGTCTATGGAAGAAATAAAAGATTATGTTAATATTCAGAATGTGTCGGTTGATCAATTATTGCTAGGGGCGTTGTTGCATAAATTAAATTATACCATTAAGGCGGTGTAGGGGTTACGGACACAAACAGCCCAATTTTAAATTGGCCTGAAATACGTTAAGCTAGTTGTTCTAAA
>JBJSZW010000052.1:0-7510 GCA_046090565.1 Gammaproteobacteria bacterium | reverse complement strand
GTTCTTGAGGGGTTGCGTCTTCTTGATAAGCCTTACGTAAAGCTGCCGCACCGTCACGTTTTTTGAGATCCCATACCCTAGGCGAAATTCCAAAAGGCTCGCCATAGGCATCGTGGTTTCCTATCACCATAAATACGGGTTTTTGGTAGCGATCATAAAAGTAGCGAATCAGGCTATACATCACAAGCGTATCTACACCTTTTTCGAAGTTGTCTTCATCGCTTAAAGCGCCGCGCCACAATTCACCCAAGCTCTTGATATTCGCCTTGCTAGGATCCAAGCTTTTTGCAAAATCCACCAAATCCCCGGTGATTAAAATCACATGAATTTTTGGATCCTGTCCCATTTGATCCAAAATAGATTTGATATTCTCAAAAGAAACATTACACAATTTGCCGATAAAGGGCGAATCTGTTTCCTCTGCCCCTGGAATAACCTGGAGTTCGGAGCATTTCTTAAAAAAATGTTGCTGGGAGCTGATGTGAATATCAGTCACGTGCCCTGTGTTTAAAAGGGCTTCATCTGTTACATAAACTGGGTGTAGGCTTTCGATCTTGCTGGCATCCAAGGCATAGTCAAAATCTTCAGTGCCTGTTTCAGAACAAGCTTCAGACCAAGGAATGTTAAAGGCCTGTTTTTTTTCAGAGCCACTGGCTTCTAAGGCCTCTATTAAGATATCATCTTGGGGCTCATAGAATATTTTACAAACCTTCTCTTTGCGCGGCAACATCAAATTAGAAATATCTTTACTTTCTGTGGGATGCAGGGAATTCCAAGTGAGGTTATACAGGCCTTTTTCAAGCCCATGGTTTTCAATGTCCAGACGTATCCAATAGTTATAGCCTTTCTCAGAATAATGTCTTAAAATCAGGGGCTCGATTTGTGCAATAATCATTCCCTCTTTATTTTTTAAAAACAAGGGTTTCCGTAAATTATTTACATTAAAACCAGCATTCTCTAATTCAAAATAACTACGAATAGGCTGTGGTGCAGAACAATCCACTCGGCCTGCAAAATCATCTTCGTGCATCCAATGGTTACTAATATTGGAAATAATTTTGTGCTTAGAGGGGTATTCTTTTAAGTCTTTCCAAGGCGTTATGCCGGTTTGTAACAGGACGCGTTTCAAAAAAATGGAATTGTCTTCGGTCTTAATATCATCGTCATCGTGGAAATATTTATAGCTCTTTTGCATGTCCTGATGAATCAAGTAATACAAACTCAAAGGCTGATCAGGCCGAACAATAGCAGGTGAACCCAAGGAGGGGTGAAGCAAGATGGCATAAATAGGCTTGGTACGAATCTTATAGACTTGATAAGGATCATATTCATTCCTAGGCGGTATAATGGCCTTGTACTCATCATCCATTTCAATGATTTTTTCATTAGAATTAAACGGCTTATGCGAAATAAAATCACTGCCCTTTCTGGGAAACTTCTTTTGAATATTAAATTTATTAAATAGTGACATCTACATCCCTAAATGCTGCCAGGTAATACTAAATCTGGTTTATGGTTTAAGACCATAGCATTAGGGCCTGGGGGGAGTCAAGGGGCGCCATGAGATGCATCTAGACATACTCGCCAGATATAGCCTTTCAGATAAAGGTTTTTGTTTCGACTTTGTCATCCTCGCGAATGCGGGGATCCATTTAGGCGCTTAGTATTACGAATATGCTTTGTATTTTATATTAAAAGCCCAAGTGGATTCCCGCGTTCGCGGGAATGACAAATAGTACCACTAGAGCTTGTTAACAAAATATTTTTCTGAAAAGCTATCTTTAGCAAGGCTACAGGCTAAAATTTTTTCTATAATAAACTACATAATATAATTTTTCTATTTGTTCGTATGGATAGGTTAAATTAATAAATTTTTTGTTATGTGCTTTGAAAATAAAGCTTAAATTTTCTTCATTAACATCCAAGTATCGAACAAAGCTAGGTTCATTGAATGGTTTCACAATAAATAGTTGTGATTTGTATTTAAGAGCTAACTTAGAAACAATGGGTAAGCCTCCAACATAATCTCCGAGACAATAGAGCGGCGACATGCTTTCGTCTGAAATATTAATGACTAAAGATCCAGTATTCGATTCGGTGAATGCTCGTACTTCATTAAAAATTCCCATTCCTGTTAATAAAGAACTATGGTAGAATACTGCTAACTTAAGCTGACCTAAACGAGCGTTCACTATCTATCGAAAACTAAATGGTCTAAATTTTCGTAAAACATCCCCCTGACTTGTAATAGCTCTACTTTGAAGTTTTCGATATTATTTTGAGTCATTTCAGAGTCTTGTTGTTTGGACAACTTTTCAGAAATCCGCATAGTTTTTATTTCTGAGTTTCGAAGATTAAGCATGTCTTCCACATGAAATTTCTTGCATTTTAATGTTTTAATTTTTGACTCTTTAATAATAAACATTATTGCATCCAGACTTTCATATTCTAAAGAATCTATAAAACTTTCTTTTTCCAGGCTAATATTTGATTTTTTAACCGCTTTTGCATCAATTTTTTGGATGTTTGACGAGCTGCAGTCTAATTCAAAATGGTTAGCATTAAATGCTTTAACTGATTTTAATTTAACCCCATAACTGGCCAGCAATACAATTACGTCACTATTAATAAAATCAACCTCTCCAAATTCTTCTTTCACCAAATGCAGCTTTACAATACCACAGTCTTGAAATAAAATTTTAGACAATGACTTACCTACATAAGTAAAATCTATATCCCCTACGTTAACAAATTGAAACTGAGGAATCACATGATTAGAATGATTTTCTAAGTTTAATCTGACCTTACTGTTTTTTTGATGATACTTAAAGTCTTTAGCCAGATATTCATCAACATTCAAGGAAATCTTGGAGTTAATTATTTCAAATTCAGAGCCATAACTATTTAAAGAAACCGTTTCTACATCTGAATTTTCAACGGTACATTTCCCAGAAAAAGACGTATCTAGGTGCACCCCAAAATCAATCATAAAAACCTTGGAATTCTTGACTAATATTTTTTTGTACAGCTTAGCATAATCTGTTTGAACAATCTCAACATCACTATCAATTATTTCTATACCTTCATGAATGACTGAATCTTTAAACCACAAGGAACCGAAAGTTCTACCTATAATCTTCACAGACTTGATTTGACAATTTACGAATTTAACACTATTAAATTGAGAGTTTCGATCAATTATAAAATAATCTACCAATACGTCTTGGATAATTTTCATCTTTAAATACTCATTTTATCTACACGTTCCAGATATGCCTGAAACAATGGAAATTCTTGCCTAACAATATTATGTTTTAGTTTTATCTGTTCATCAGATGATATATCCACCACACTAATCCAAGGATTTGAATAATCATAATGATCCGCAATATAGGAATTAGCATTCGTAATCTGTTTATGATTAAAATAAAATAACAGATAAAAGAATTGAGTTTTGCCAATCTTCTCTTTGTTATAATTATTCTCATTAAAAACACCCCTAATAAATTCTTTTATTTCTGAGAATTTAAAACCCACCTTTGATTTACCTGAACTAAATACATTAATTTTTTGACTTTCTTTGCGCGCATCATTCGTTTCAAAATCAATAAAGTACATTTTAACCTGAGAACACCAGTCTGGTGTATTAAAAAATTTTGAAACTTTTTCTTCTATGTCTAAAAACATCACATTATCTATTTTAGGATTAAAAGAACCAGAATAAGCTGAACCTAGTTTATGCACAACAAAAAAATCAAACAATACACACATGCGAGGTTTGGCTTGTTTTTTCTTAGACGTTACTAATTCATATTTGGTTTTATCACTGTTTGCTTGTGATGCATAATAAGAAATCGTCCCACTGGGTAAATCTAAACCCAGGCCACAAAATTCATTCCTAATATTACGAATAGCAACAGGCCCAGCAGATGCACTTACTACAAAATCCATTGGACTATTCCCCCATAATTCTGAACGATAATACCCCGTATAATGGCCTCTTGTTTTTATCGTAACAGTGTCTACTAACTTATAATTGTAGGGATGAAGATAATAATCAATACCTTTTCCTAGGTCTTGACCCGCCGAATAGGGAGGCGGCATACTAACACGATAAACTCCAGCTCGATGGCTATGTCCAGAATACATATGTGTTAAACCTTGAGACTCTGCTCTAATAAATGTCTCACCGAAATGATGGCGTTTATCTGTCATTGAACCCTGATCATAGGCTGTTCCATTTCTTAGAATATACCAGGGTCGAACATGCTCAATTACTCCTTCATCAGCCAAAGGTATTTTCTGAGCATAGTTCACAAAAGTCGCATGCATGAATAAAATCTGATATTTTACATTTAATTGTAATTTCCATTTTTTGGCATCTTCTAATAAAGCCATTTGTGCCGCAGTAAAACTTTTGTCTGCTCTTGGTAATGATCCTGCGCTAGTGAAAGCACCCATCGTAAAATCTTCTGCTTCCCCCCAATTCAAACCTGTGAACACCTGATTTTTATAGGAAACTGTAAAATCCGAAGCAGGGGTAAACAGAGTATAAAAAAAGATAGTCTGTTCATAAGTAAAATTAAAGCTTTTTAGTATGGTTCCAAAATTTGGACCATACAACAACAAGCTTTCCATAAAAGTTAAATTATGATCGCAAGGAATGGCTTCATTGGCTTTCATTGCTACTTTTTCGGGCTGTTCTAATTTTATTCTAGAAAAACCTCCATTGGCTTCATCATCAAAGACTTTTTCCACCTTGTCCAATAATTCCTGGCTTAGGGTCTCTCTATCAACCAATAAGCCCGCTTCATAAACCCCTTTGTACACTCTGTTTTTTTCCATACATCGCGGCGAAATCCCAAAAGGTTCCACATAGGCATCGTGATTACCTATTACCATGAATACTGGTTTTTGGTAGGTATCATAGAAATAGCGCACCAGGCTATACATTACCAAGGTATCAATGCCTTTTTCAAAATGCTTTTCATCGCTTAGGGCGCCGCGCCATAGCTCCCCCATGCGTTTAATACCCGTTTTTGTGGGATCCAAGCTTTTGGTATAATCCACCAAATCGCCCGTTATTAATAGCACATGGATATCTGGATTTTTACCCATTTGATCCAGGATGGATTTGATATTTTCAAAGCAATGATTCATCAAATCACCAATATAAGGCGAATCTGCAGGGTCTACGCCCGGTAGCACTTGTAATTTCGAAGCTTTTTTGAAAAAATGCTGCTGAGAACTGATGTGAATATCACTCACATGGCCTGTGTTTAAAATAGGAGCATCTGAAATATAAACCGGGTGCAGGCTTTCGATTTTTGCATCCCCCCATTGGTATTCAAAATCCCCTTCCCCTGGAATATAAAAACTTCGTGTTTTTTCAGAACCACTGTTTTTCAAGGCAGACATTAAAATATCATCTTGGGGCTCGTAAAATATCTGGCAAACAGATTGGGGATGGTGCAGCATTGCATTACTGGCATCTGCATAGCGTTCAGGATGCAGGGAATTCCAGGTAATATTGTACAAGCCTGGGCTGAGATTGTGTTTTTCGATGTCCAACCTCACCCAATGGCGATACCCAAGATCATTGTAATATTTTAAAATCAAGGGTTCGATTCTTGCGATTATTAAATCTTCGGCATTTTTTAGTAAGAGGCCTTTTTCAACTTCAACTTTAAGAGGCGCAGTACAAGTTATTTTTCCAGGAAAATCATCCTCGAACATCCAAGATTTGCTTAAATGCGAAATAATTTTGTGTTCCCCCGGGTGTTTCACCACATTATCCCAAGGCGCAATGCCTGTTTGAAGCATTAGGCGCTTTAGGAATATCGCATTGTCTTCCGTGCTGATCGGATCATCATCGTGCATGTGTTCGTAGCTGACTTTCAAATTATCGTGAATCAAATAATACAAACTCAAACCCGAATCACTGGAGGCCAAAGCCGGAGCCCCAAAAGAAGGGTGCAGTAAAATTGCATAAATCGGTTTTAACTGAATTCGTATGCGGCCATAGGGCCTTTCTTCTGGCAATTTGCCACTGTACCTGTCGTCTAAAACAACCCTGATGTCTCCCAAATTAGGATCATTATTGCAATATTTTCTAGGAATGGGAGCGCGACTTACTCGCTTCTGAATATTGAATTTAGACATTACCTATAATCACCCGCTTCTTAATGCTTGTTAATACAAGTTTAAGATGCTAGCAAATTTTACTTGTAATTTCTAGTGTTTTTATCGAAAAAATAAGTTTATATACACATGGCGCTTGAATTAGCGAATCAACAAAAATTGATCTGTTTACGAATATATGCTAACCTAGCTAGTATTGTAATCTAGTTGATCGAGGGCCTTATGCGTAAAATTGGTATGTTCGAAGTAAAAAATAAAAATACCTCCTAGTACTAAGGAGCTGTGAAAAAATAACTTCCCTTTTTCCTGAAATTATCTCTTTTATTTTATTGTGTGATCACCGTTTTTTAAGGGGAAGTTATTTTTTCATAAGCACTAAGCATTAAAAATAAAATTATCAAGATTTTCATAATACGTCCCATTTAATTGCAATCTTTTGACTTTGAAATTTTCCACATAATGCCCCTTCTCTTTTGGAATGGCTGTTGAGAGTTTCCGAGCCACTATCATGGATTGAATTTCTGAATTCGCTAAACTTAATACTTGACGAAAATTAATACTTTTACAATATAAAGATCTAATAGTAGAATCTTGATAAAGACCAAAGATTTCTGATTCCACATGACCAAAATCTAGATAATTAATGTGGCCATTTTGTAAAAGCAAACTAAACTCTGTTAGCTCCCGAAACATCGCTCGGTTAATCATAGAATTCGAATCTACAATTAAATAAAAATCAGAGCCAACCACTTTTAAACTATCTAATCTTGAATTTTTTACAGCCCGAAACTCTCCACTTTTTACATTCATAAAAACAACTGCATTCTCTTTCGTTTTAGAAATAACATAAGAGGCTCTTTCACAGTCTTGAAACAGTACTTTTTGCAATGGTGGACCATCATAACTAAAACGAATCGATCCCACGTTAATAAATTCGAATTCTGAAAAGACACGTGTAGAATAATTGGTCAAACAAAAAGTAACTTTACTGTTTTTTTGAAAATAACTAAAATTTGTTCCAATGTATTCATCAATATGTGCCGAAAATTCAGAGTCTAAAATTTCGAACTGTGAATCATAACTCTGAAGAATCATTCGCCCAATTTTGGAGCTTTCAATCTTAACTATTCCAGAAAAAACAGTATCGTGGCTGGTTGCCCAATCAAAAAAATCGACATCAGAATTTTTAATGATTAGATTCTTATGGAGCTTTGAATGATCTGTTTCAACCATATCTATCGTACTATTTTCTATTTCTAAACAATCGGTGATTTGAGATTTCTTAAACCATAGGGAATCACATTCAACGCCTATCACTTTTAAGTGTTTGATTGTACAATTTAAAAGCTGGACTCTTCTGCCATGCTTA
>JBJSZW010000051.1:0-2863 GCA_046090565.1 Gammaproteobacteria bacterium | reverse complement strand
CATTTACCCAAAAGACCAGGTGAACCAGATTGTACATTTGCAGACATCAGCAAAATACAGAAAAATTTAGATTGGAACCCCAAGGTATCTTTTGATGAAGGCATTCAAAGCATGCTAAAAGCCATTCATGAATGGAACGATGCACCTTTATGGGATGTAGAATCAATTCACAAAGCAACCAGAACTTGGTTCGATTATTTGGGTAGGGAATTGGTATGATGAATGCTTTGATAAAATTATATTCTCATAAAATTAAAACAATTGAAGAATTGAAAATTATTTTGGGGGAATTTCCAAGAAAGAAAAAATTTATACTTTGCCATGGAGTATTTGATGTGGTACATCCAGGGCATGTTAGGCACTTACTGCATGCCAAATCAAAAGCTTCTTTATTGGTTGTTAGTATTACCATGGACTTACATATCACAAAAGGGAAAAATAGGCCACACATTCCTGAAGATCTAAGGGCTTTGAACTTAGCTGCCTTTGACTTTGTGGATTATGTTTTGATAGATTCTGAGCCAAAACCATTAAAAAATATAGATTATTTGAAACCAGATTTCTTTTCCAAAGGCTATGAGTATATCAAAAACGGCTTGTACCAAAAAACAGTTGAAGAATTAGAACTCATAAAATCCTATGGAGGTGAAATTGTATTCACGCCGGAAGATATTGTATATTCTTCTTCAAATTTGATTAATCTTCAGGCACCAGATTTGAAAATTGAAAAATTGATTATGATGATGGAAAAATTTCATCTAAACATAGAAGACTTAGAAAAAGAAACAAGTAAATTTAAAAATTTCACCATCCATGTGATTGGAGATACAATTGTAGACAGTTACACCCAAACTGCGCTGATAGGAGGACAAACAAAAACACCAACATTGAGTGTTTTGTATAAAGACCGAGTTGACTATGTGGGCGGAGCAGGTATTGTTGCCAAACATTTAAAAGCAGCTGGGGCTAATGTCGTATTTTCAACCGTATTAGGTTGTGATGACTTTGCTGATTTTGTAATTGATGATTTAGAAAAAATGGGTATAAAATGTAATGCGATCAGAGATTCTACTAGGCCAACAACCCAAAAAAATGCAATAGTAGAAAACAGATATCGATTACTTAAAATAGATACATTAAGTAATGAGCCAATTTCAGAAGAAATAGTTCAAAAATTAATATTTTATATACAAAACACAGAAGCAGATGCGATTGTTTTTAGTGATTTTAGGCATGGCATTTTTAATTTCAAGAGCATTGAAAAATTATGTGAATCTATTCCTAAGAAAACTTTTAAAGTTGCTGATAGCCAAGTCGCTAGCCGTTGGGGGAATATTACAGATTTTAAAAACTTTGATTTAATAACACCAAATGAAAGAGAAGCAAGATTTGTTCTTGCAGATCAAGATTCAAAGCTAAGTGATTTAGCTGTTAATCTTTATAATAAATCAGAAGCAAAAAATATGATTTTAAAATTGAGAGAACATGGTGTGTTGGGTTGCTCCTTCAATCAAAAAACACAAGAAAAATTAATTTTAAAATTAGAAAGTTTTGTTGATTTATTAATCGATCCAGTGGGCGCAGGGGATGCTTTGTTGGCTTACGCAACCTTGGGTTTGCTATCTTCAAATTCTTTGGTTATAGCAACTATTTTGGGCAATATTGCAGCTGCTTGCGCTTGTGAGTTTGATCGTAATTTACCTGTAAATCATAATAAAATTGTAGAAAAAATAAAAATATTAGTAAAAAAAATAAATTACGAACATTTAGAACCTCTACCTTTGAACGGTGTCTCATAAAAATGAGAGTATTAGTTGTGGGCCTGGGTATTCAGGGACAAAAAAGAAAAGATCATTTAGGCGATGATTTTATTGCAGCAGTTGATCCAATTAATAAAAAGGCTCAATACAAAGATATAAAGAAAGTGCCGATAGATATTTTTGATGCTGCTATGGTGTGTGTTCCAGATGATCAGAAAAATAAAATTATAGAATACTTAATTTCTAAAAAAAAACATATTCTAGTAGAAAAGCCATTTTTTTTAGATCCAAAAAAGATAGATGATAATTTAGTTTTCTATACTGCCTACAATCATAGATTCGAGCCCTATATTCAATACGCCAAACAAAAAATAGATTCAGGAATTCTGGGGCAGATTTATTGGTGTAGAATTTTTTATGGCAATGGAACTGCTGCATTGGTTAAAAGTTCGCTTTGGCGAGATCAAAAAACGGGTGTTGTTATGGATTTAGGCTCCCATATATTAGATATAGTACATTATTTATTTAATAGTTATTTTTTAAATTTTGAGATAACAAGTTTAAATCGATTTGAAAATAAAGCACCCGATCATGTTGTATTTATAAATAAAAAAACAAGACCTAACTTTTATTTAGAAGCCTCATTATTGTCTTGGAAAAATACATTTACAGTGGATATCATTGGTGAACAGGGTTCTTTACACATAGATTCTCTTTGTAAATGGGGTGGAAGTACTTTTACCTATAGAAAAAGAAAAATGCCAAGTGGTATTCCTTATGAAGAGTCAATTTATACAAACCAACCTGATCCAACATGGGAGAAAGAATACCAATATTTTAAATCGCTTTGCTTGTTAAAACAAAATTATGATTTCAAAAAAGATCTTTGGATTCATAGAACTTTGGAAAATCTATGTCTGTGAAAATTGGCTTCATAGGATTAAGCCATTTAGGTTTAAGTTATCTTGCAGCAATGGCCAATAAGGGTTTTGAAGTGTTAGGTTATAATGATCTTGAGCTTAGGCCTATATTTGAACCCGGTTTAGACGAACTTATTTTAAAAAATAAAAAAAATATAAAATTTTCAAAAAAAACAAGACCTA
>JBJSZW010000050.1:0-11736 GCA_046090565.1 Gammaproteobacteria bacterium | reverse complement strand
CTTTCAACCAATTGTAACTGTATTTCATACACTAAACTGCCTTAAAAGACGCGCGTCGTTTTCAAACAACCAGCGCAAATCCGGAATATTAAAACGCTGCATGGCCAGCCTTTCCAAACCAATACCCATGGCCAAGCCTGTGTAGATTTCTGTGTCTAAACCACATTCTTGTAAAATAGCAGGATGGATCAGTCCACAACCTAGCACTTCCATCCATTGGCCATTTCTTAAAATATCTACCTCGGCAGAAGGCTCTGTGAAAGGAAAATAAGAGCTGCGAAAACGGTATTCTAAGTTTTCGCCAAATAACTCTTTTAAGAAGCTGTCTATTAAATCTTTTAAGTGGCCCCAATTGATGTTTTTACCCACTACAAAAGCCTCTAGCTGGTGAAACATGGGCGTATGGGTCATGTCTGAATCACAACGGTAAACACGACCTGTTGTTATGCAGCGCAAAGGCAAATCTTTTGCTTTATTGATGCTTTTTAAAATACGAACTTGAAGGGGCGAAGTATGGGTTCGAAGCAGGCGCCCATCTTCCAAATAAAACGTATCTTGCATGTCCCGGGCGGGATGATTTTCAGGAAAATTCAATGCTATAAAATTATGGTAATCATCTTCGATCTCTGGGCCCTCTGCCCAAGCAAATCCCCGATCGATGAACCAAGTTTCTAAGTATTGACGCATCCAAGTCACAGGATGAATGCTGCCCTGTGTATGAGAGCGTGCAGGCAAACTGCTGTCTAGTCTATTGATGAGGCCTTTTTTATTTCCATTGGCTTGTTCTAAGCTTTGTTTTTTTTCTTTAAGCAAAGTTTCAAATTGATGCTTGTATTGATTAATCCAAGCCCCATACTGCGCTTTTTGTTCTACTGGGATATTTTTTAAATTCTTTAATGATTCAGTCAACAGGCCCTGTTTGCCTAAAATTTTAATTCTAAGCTCTTCTAACAATGCAAGATTCTCAGCCTGCTCTAATTGCAAAAGAAGCGCCTTGAAAGACGCTTCTTTTTGTTTTTGATCAAGCTCCTGCTGCAGCGGACCTGTAGCATTCTCTGTCGCATTCATGGTTTTATTTCAAACCCAGGGCTTGTTTGGCCATGCTGGCAATCTTGGAGAAAGCAGGCATGTCAAATATCGCTAGATCAGACAAAACTTTGCGATCTAAGGCGATTTGTGCTTTTTTCAAACCGCCAATCAAACGGCTGTAAGACAGACCGCACATTCTGGCCGCAGCATTGATTCGGGCAATCCAGAGTTTTCTGAAATCACGCTTACGGGTTCTTCTGTCGCGATAAGCATATTGAGCAGCTTTCATCACCGCTTGATTGGCGACTTTGAAAGTACTGCGTCTGGCGCTGTAGTAACCCTTCGCACGGGCTAAAACTTTTTTGTGTCTACGATGACTTGTTACACCGCGTTTTACTCTTGCCATTTTTCAATCTCCTTTAATACTAATTGCTATAGGGCATCATTTGTTTAATGGCTCCGATATCGGAATCATTGACCATCTTCATGCCCCTCAAATGGCGTTTACGCTTGGTGGACTTTTTAGTCAGTATATGGGCTCTGTAACCTTGACGATGCTTAAAACCACCGCTTCCAGTTTTTTTAAAGCGCTTAGAAGCACTTTTATTTGTTTTTAATTTTGGCATTTTTTAGAACTCCGCAATTGTTTTTTATTTAGCCTTTTTAGGAACCAAAATCATTATGAGCTGCCGGCCTTCGAGTTTGGGGAAAAATTCTACTTTGCCCTGTTCCTCTGTATCTAGCTTCACTCGTTCTAATAATTTTTGGCCCAATTCTTGGTGAGCCATTTCTCGGCCACGGAAAGAAACCGTAACTTTGACTTTACAGCCCTCTTCTAGGAAACTACGGAGGTTGCGTAGTTTAACCTCATAGTCCCCAATGTCAGTATTTGGACGAAATTTCACTTCTTTGGTTTTTACTACTTTCTGTTTCTTTTTAGCAGCAGAACGTTCTTTGCTTTCATGAAACAAAAATTTACCATAATCCATAATTTTCGCCACAGGAGGATTTGAATTTGGTTGTATTTCAACCAAATCTAAATCGGCATCTTCTGCCATGCGCCTAGCTTCTCGAATACTCAAAACACCCAACTGCTTGCCATCGTCTCCGATGAGCCGCACTTCAGGGGCTTTTATTTGATGATTGATGCGATGCGCACGCCCATCGCCTTTATCTCTTTGTTGAGTGCTAATTTAGGAATCTCCCTCAAATTTCCGACTACGTTTGGCACAGGCTTGCTGTACCAGGTTACAAAAATCCGAAACAGACATAACTCCCAGATCTTCCCCCTCCCGGGTTCTGACTGAAAGTGTCTTAAATTCTAGCTCACGGTCCCCCAATACTAAAATATAGGGCACGCGCTGAATACTGTGTTCACGAATTTTATAACCAATTTTCTCATTTCTTGTATCTTTGTCAACCCTTAGGCCCAATTGGGTTAATTCTTCGCACAACATTTGGGCATAAGAGGCTTGTCTTTCTGTGATATTCAGTAAAACTGCTTGGATAGGGGCCAACCAAACAGGCAAGGACCCGGCGCTGTCTTCTAGTAAGATGCCTATGAAACGCTCTAAGGATCCTAATATGGCACGGTGTAACATCACGGGAGTGGCACGAATGTTTTGTTCCGTGATATAACTGGCCTCTAAACGCTCTGGAATTGCAAAATCTACCTGAATGGTCCCACACTGCCAAACACGGCCTAGGCAATCCTTCAAAGAAAATTCAATTTTGGGGCCATAAAAAGCCCCTTCAGCGGCATTTAATTGATAGGCCAACCCCTGATCTTTCAAGGCCCGTTCTAAGGCTTGTTCGGCTTTGTCCCACTGAGCATCACTGCCGACTCTTTGAGCCGGTCGCGTTGCTAATTTAATCAAAATATCGTTAAAGCCAAAATCCTGATACACACCAAACAAAAGCTTAATAAAATTTGAAACTTCAGACTGAATGCTTTCTTCGGCACAGAAAATATGCGCATCGTCCTGGACAAAACCACGCACACGCATCAATCCGTGTAAAGCTCCCGAAGGTTCATAACGGTGACAAGCGCCAAATTCTGCCAAACGCAAAGGCAAATCTCGGTAACTCGTGATACCTTGGTTAAAAATTTGAACATGGCAGGGACAATTCATCGGCTTAATTGCATAATCAATTTCATCCGATTGCAGAGCAAACATGTTCTGCTGGAATTTATCCCAATGCCCTGAACGTTCCCAAAGACCCCTTTGCACCAAAAGTGGGGTATTCACTTCTTGGTAGCCATTCAATTTTAATAAATCACGAATGTAATTTTTTACAACTTGATAAATGGCCCAACCTTTAGGGTGCCAAAACACCATGCCTGGTGCTTCTTCTTGAAGGTGGAATAAATCTAATTTCTTCCCTAATTTACGGTGATCGCGCTTTTCAGCTTCTTCAATCCGTTTTAAATAGGCCTGTAAATCTTTGTCATTGGCCCACGCCGTGCCGTAAACGCGCTGAAGCATGGCATTTTTAGCATCTCCTCGCCAAAAAGCACCAGAAACTCGCGTTAATTTGAAAGTTTTGATTTTACCTGTACTGGGCACATGGGGGCCACGGCACAAATCAATAAAATCACCCTGCTTGTAAAAAGACAGCGGCTCTTCCCCCGGAATGTCCTTGATAATTTCAACTTTGTAATCTTCATTAATCGAATTAAAATAGGTAATGGCCTGTTCCCGGGACCAGATTTCCCGAGTAACATGGTGATTTTCAGCCACAATCTTTTGCATTTCTGTTTCTAGGGCTTGTAGATCATCCGGCGTTAGAGCCCTATCATAAGCAAAGTCATAGTAAAAGCCATCTTCTATCACAGGACCAATGGTGACCTGCAAATTGGGGAACACGCGTTTCGCAGCTTGAGCCAATAGATGTGCACAAGAATGGCGAATCACTTCCAAACCCGCTTCACTTTTTTCAGTGATGATGCTTACTTTGGCATCCTGATCAATCAGGTAACTGGTATCCACCGCTTTTCCATCGACCTCCCCAGCCAGGGCTGCTTTGGCCAAACCTGTGCCAATGGATTCAGCTACTTCTAAAACAGAGACTTGAGATTTTGGAAAATTTAAGATTTTGCCATCCGGCAGGGTGATATTTAACATGAAAGTTGGGGCCTTAAATAATCATCATAATTTTGAAAATAATCATAACTGGTAGGCACGAGTGGGATCGAACCACCGACCACCACCATGTCAAGGTGGTGCTCTACCACTGAGCTACGTGCCTAGGATCAAAATGGAAAATCCATTGTAAACAATACCACCCCTTAAAATCAAGAGCAAGGGGAGCTTTGAACTGCGGTTACATGCACTATACATTCATCATAGGCTAGCTTCAATCCATTAAGCATGCCTCGGACTTGCCCAGATCATTCGGTTATCTTAGATAATTCACCAAGGATAATTCTTGTATTCGCATGAAGGATTGTTGGGCCGCTTCAAATGCAAACTGTTGTTTTAAAAATAAACTAATCGCCTCTGCATAATCCAAATCTTGCAAAGAGCTGATTCCTTTTTGAGCCAATAGTTGAAAGCTTTTATTACTCTTAACTTGACTGGAAATAAAATTTTGACGAGATCCCACTTCCGCTCTTTTGTTACTGACATGCTGTAGAATATTATTTAAATTTTTAATGGCAATACCAATTTCGTACCCTATTTTTGTAGGATGATTGACATCTCCACCATAAGTATTAATGCCCTCAATCAAATCTTTAATCGTAGAAAACATATCTTGTTTGGGTTGTTTTTTTAGTTCGACAAAAAATACATCTCCGGTGTTGGGCGTTCCACTTAATTTTAATTCAATACTGGTATCTGTTAAATTTTCTGTTGCACTATTGGGTTCAAATTTAATTAAATCACCCGAAGTATAAGCCACATTATCAAATCCCGTAAGAGGCGTATTGGGGTTAGAAGCAGAATAAATGCTATAGGTGCTGGAGGAATTAAAAACAATTCTATAAATTTCATTTTGTTTGCTTAAATTAGCCAAAGGTGGTTCACCTACCAGCAACAATTCACTTAATTCTGCAGTTCCGCCGTTGGCGGTTACAGCATAAGTCCCTGTTGTAAAACCTGCAGTTGTTGGGTTTAAACCAGCTAGATCAAAACTTTTATAGCTAGACAAGCTCACTGTTGCTCTTTGCGCTAAATTTTTAACTACTGTATCTGTTAAACTGACATTCGCAAAAGTAGCTGCAGCAGCTGTTCCATTGGTTTGAATTTGAATATTTCGACCATCCGCTGCACTTAAACTAACTGCGCCTGCATTTAGAGTAGCTGTCACACCTGTTGTCGTTGTTTGTAAGTTGATCGCATCCACAATCCCCTGATTGGTACTTGAAGCATCTATGATCTGAACCCCGTTAATGGTTAAATTACCCGCTACTAAAACACCGGCGGTAATTGCACCCAATGCCACTGTATTGGTATTGGCTGTTGCTGTAATATGATGATCTGTAATGGATGCATTGATGGCATTGGCTATCGCAATTGCACTAGCACTGGCATCTGTGGTTGAAACGCCATCTGTACTTGCATTTTCAATTGTAATTGTATTTAAAACTAGACTATTACTGGTTATTGTTCCTAATGTACCACTGTTTACTAAACCCGATGCAGCAGAAGTATGAGTGGCTCTTCCCGAAAAAGAATTTGCATTGATTTTCCCGCTTTGAATATCAAAAAAAGTTTCCAAACCTGTATGATTTGTACCCACGTAGGATTGGCCTGCAATTTGTACTTGCTGTACTCCAGCATCTCCCGAGTACACAAAACTACCATCTGATTGTTGAATAACTGCCGGTTTTGTACTTCGATTGCCACTGAAAATGTATTCTCCATCGTATTGCGTATTGGCATAACTTGCTAATTCATACAAACGTTGTTCTAATTGCTCTGTAATAGCCGCACGGTTATCTCGAGACAGAGCGCTGCTGTTGGCTTGTATGGCCAAAGAACTAATATTTCTAAGCGCAGCTTCAACACTCCCTAATGTTAACTCTTCTTGTCCTAATTTAGATGTTGCTGCATTCGCATTACGTAAATATTGATCCGTCAATTGATTTTCATATTGCAAACTTAATAATCTTGCCGCCCCAATCGGATCATCCTCTGGCGATTGTATTTTCAATCCTGAACCAATTTGAACTTGTAAATTTTGAAGCGCAGCCATGTTATCTGAGATACTTTCAGAACCTTGTTGGTAAAAACTATTGGTAGATACTCTTAAGGGCATGTTGATGATCCTCTGAAAATTTTATTTTTTACTTACTATCTAACCACTGCAATCAAACTATCAAATAGTTCTTTTTGAACCGCAATCAAACGTGAACTGGCTTGGAAATTTTGAGACAATCTTAATATATTTACAATTTCTTCGTCTAAATTAACTCCAGCAACTAATGATCGCAAACTCACGGATTGTTTTTTCAAAGCCGTCGCAGATTCAAACTGTTTTTTAGCTCTAGCACTGTTTGTTCCCGTTGTACTTACAAACTGATTATAAGCTTCTGCCAAATTTGAAGCCCCCCTGTCTAAGAGTTTATCTTGAGCCAAGCCTGCTAAGGCGTTTCCATTAATATTATCGGCATAACCATCAAAATTATAATCTATGGTGAAGGTATCTCCCGCCTTAATGCTACCAGATAAATTCACGCGATAGCCAGGATCGTAAGTCACAGGCGTATTCGTTGCAGAAGCTGTATCTACAATAGCTGTTAGGGGAAATACTGGATTTTCTTGCAAAGAATTGTAGGATTGTATCGATCCAATAGGGGTGTTATTGCTCGCATTGTAAACTTGATAGGTATTATCTGTAATAAATGTAATTTTAATCGGCGGTGTAATTTGATTCAAAGTGCCAAAGGCATTGGCTAATAAAGAACTTGAAGAAGATGGCAAGCCACTTGTATTGGTCATTTTTAGAACTTTGATTTGACCATTCCCAGCATTTAAAGCAGCCGGATTGGTTGAAGGTAGAGCCCTTATTGGGGAAGACAATGCAATTTTATTAATATCTGAAATATTCAACGCAAACTCATCGGAACCATAGTAGGTTGGCCGAATGGTATAACTGTCTCCATTGCTGATACTACCTGAAGCCAGAGTAATACTGAAGCCATCTGCAGACAAGTTAGGACTACTGCCAGTCGCAACGATGGTGTTATCGCTTAAGCGTGTCAAGGTATAATTAACGCCACTGCGTGCAAGCGTATAATTGCTGGTTGTTAAGGTCTCTGTATCTGCTGGGGTGCTGCCTGCCGTTAAACCCGCAAAACTGGGGTTCGTTCCCGCAATCACGATGGATTTGGACGTGCTGTTTAAATTCAACTGCGCTCTTTGCACCCGATCTTTGGCAACAGTATCTGTTAAACTTAAATTAGAAAAATTACCGCCCACAGAATTACCATCCGTTACCAATCGAATATTTCGGCCATCGGCCGCATACAGCGTAACATGATTGCTACCATCTCCCTTTGCTATTACCCCCGTTGTGGCTGTGTACTGATTAATGGCCTGTAATAGAGTCGTTTCATTCGTTCCCGCAGTAACAATCGCCTGACCATTGATGGAAAATTGACCCCCAGCTATGGCGCCGGCTGTAAAAGTTCCCAAATACACCACGCTGGTTTGTGCCTCGGCTATGATACCATGCCCTGAAGAGGTTTCATTGATCGCTTTAGCCATTGCAATCGCGCTGGCTGCTTTGTCTGTAGTGGATAAAGCATCGTCTCCGGCAACAGTTGCGCGAATGTCTACTCCATTAATTGATAAATTTCCCGCTGCAGCCAAGGTACTCAAAGTGCTTGAATTCGCAATCGATCCTGGTGTATTGGTTAGGGTATAAGGGCCATTGTCTGGTTTGGTAATGGCCTTAATCGAAACGTTTAAGATACCCGTTCCTGTATTCGATGCGGCGCTTTCTACTCGATTAATCTGTGCTGTTAAATCATTCACATCATTAAAAAAATTAATACCCAAGCTATTATTTAAATCTAATCCCAATTTATGTTGATTATTAAAAGCATCTGCTAAAGTAATGGCCAATCGACCTAATGCATTCAAAGTAGGATCAATAATTTTAGATTTTACATCTTGAAGAGCACCTAATTTTCCACCTGTGAAATTACCTGAAACGGATTGATCCGTACTGGTTACTGCTCCAAAATCTACAACTATATCTACTTTTGAGGGATCGTTTTCATTGCTTTTAGTTTTAAAAAAAGTTTGAGCATTCGAAATAATTAAGGGCTGCCCTCTTCCAATTAAAACATTGGTTTCACCTGTTGTTTGTTCGCTCACAGAAACATTCACAAGTTCTCCTAAGACACGGACTAATTGATCTTTAGTATCTAACAAATCATTTGGTTGAGCACCGCCTGAAGCTCCAGCCGCAGCAGCAATAGCTTGGCTGGTACTTGTAAGGCTTTCTCCCGTCCCATTGATTTGCGTAACCACCTGAGAAATTTGTTGATTGATATTACTAATTTCAGTTTGTAAACGAGCATACAAACTTTTAAATTTATCGACCAATACTTCAGCGCTGGATAAAATTTGAGAACGTCTGGCTGTATCCAATGATTTTTGATTGCTACTTTGTAGGGCATTGAAAAAATCATTAATACCACCAGTTAAACTGGTTGCATTGTCTGAAAGCAAAGCATTGACCCTGCCTGTGTATTCTGAATAGACTTTGTAATAGGATTCTGTTGTGATATTACCTAAAACCAAATCATCTAATAAAGGATCGTTCACTCGAGAAATACTATACAATTCCACGCCTGTACCTACATAACCACCGCCCGTAAATTGTGGCTCTAATGTTTTTAAAGTTGCAATTTGACGCGTATAACCTTCTGTATTAACATTTGCAACATTGTGAGAAGCAGAATCCAAAGCGGCTCTTAAAGCGCTTAAACTGGAGGTCGCAACCGATAATAAGGACATAATTAACCTCGCCTGTATTGGCTATAAATAGACATCACTTTATTGGCATACTCTGGATCTGTAGCATAACCTGCTGCTTGCAATTTACGAATATATTGTTCAGGATTTTGAGCACAAGACAAGGCTTCTTTGTATCTAGGATTGTTTTTGATGAATTCAATATAATCTTGAATACTAGCTTCTTTAGAGGCAAAAGATCTAAAATCTGCCGCTGTATTTTGATATTGATTTTCAATGAATTCCTGTGTATTTGATCTCGACTTATCACCTGACCAATTAGAGTCTGCTTTAATACCAAATAAATTATTGTTCGCGGCCACATGTTTTCCCCAACCTGTTTCTAGAGCGCATTGGGCCAGTAGCAAGTGTGGATCTAAATTGTTTAGGGCTTGGCCGGCTTGTTTTAAATGAGGTAAAATAGCTTCTATAAAATCTTGCTGTTCTAGATCCACATATTGTTTTTGAATACCTGTTGAAATAGGCGAATCCATATTTTTTTGTAAAACAGATTTTTGCATCGGCGTTTGAATAGGCACTTGACGTGCATTTTCAATATTTTCTGAATAATCCACAATACTTTTTTCAAATTGTTTGGCAATGGCCTCCGAAAGCCCTAAACTATCCTGTTTAGACAAATGTAAGGCCAATTGATTATGGTACATTTCTTCGTAAATTTTTTGGCTATTGCTATTGTTTAAATCGCTACGCATACTTTGGCTGGCATCCCGCATCGATTTTAAAGCCATTTGTAAAAACAAGGCTTCAAATTCTTGAGAAACTTGTTTGAGGCCTGTTTTATTGTTCTGTGTTTTTAAATCATCCAAACGCCTGGTGTCTGAGACCACTCCTGTTTTAGATATTTGTAAGGCCTGCGAAGCCTGTGTTAAATTTTGTGTCATTTATAAATTGCCTATATACATCGCCTATATCACCTCGAGCTCTGCTCTTAAAGCGCCCACGCGTTTTAGGGCATCTAAAATCGCCATTAAATCCCCAGGTGCTGCCCCAACTTGATTCACGGCTTGCACCAAATCCTCTAGCAAGGGCCTTGGACTGAGTAAAAACATGCGGCTATTCGGCTGAGTGACTTGAATGGATGATTTTTGGGTTTTAGCTGCTGCACCCGTTGTTCCTATTTGTGCCCCTGGCGCAGGTTGACTGACAGCTTCTTCCTCTGTAATTGTGACTGTTAAACTACCATGCGTGACCGCTGCTTGACTTAAAACCACATGCTTACCTACCACAATGGTTCCTGTTCTCGAATTCACAATAATTTTGGCTGCAGCATCACCCGGATCTAAAATTAAATTTTCCAAAGCTGCAATAAATTCAACCCGACGTGCAGGCTCTATGGGGGCATAAACACTGATGCTTCCTGCATCCAGCGCTTGAGCTGTTCCCATGCCCGCAAATTCATTGACTGTTTTGGCCATTCTTTGTGCAGTTGTAAAATCTGGCTTGTTTAATAAAAGGGTTATTTGAGCTTGTGTATTCAAAACATTGGGTGCAGCCACTTCGACCGTTGCTCCATTGGGAATTCTACCCACCACAGGCACATTAATTTTAATTTGTGAACCATCTTTGCCTTCTGTTCCAAAACCACCCACCACTAAATTACCTTGGGCCACAGCATAAGTATTGCCATCTATCCCTTTTAAATAAGAAATTAATAACGTACCACCCCTTAAACTTTTGGCGCTCCCTATAGAAGAAACTGTAACATCTATTTGCTGTCCAGGTTTCGCAAAAGCAGGTAATTCTGCATGCAAAGAAACTGCCGCTATATTTTTAGAACTGGGTAGTACGCCAGGTGGTAATTGAACGCCTAATTTAGATAACAGTGTTTTAAAGCTTTGATTGGTAAAATTAGTACTGTCTCCCGTGCCATCTAAACCAACCACCAAGCCATAGCCGATCAATTGATTGCTTCTAACCCCGGCAATGCTGGATAAATCTTTCACTCGATCAGAACAAGCAAAGCCAGTATACAAGCTATATACCAGGCTATATATACAACCCAGTGCCATTAAAATTATTTTATTCACATTACACAAACCATTCTCCTAAATATCTTAAAAAGGCTGTAAGGGACTGTTAAAAAATCTGGCCAACCAACCCATCATATTACTTTCTGCGGGAGCCCCATCCCCACCGTAGGAAATTCTGACATTGGCAATTTTACTCGATTCTATTGTATTTTCCGGTGTAATATCTTCTTGCCTTACTATTCCAGACAACCTAATAAATTCAGAACCCTGATTTAATTCCACCCATTTTTCACCTCGAATAAACAAGTTTTTATTCGGAAAAATTTGGGCCACCACTACAGTAATATCTCCCGTTAGAGTATTTTTTTGTGTACTTTCACCCTTGCCCTTAAATTCGTTTGAAACTGCCCCTGAAGTGGTTGTTAAATTTCTATCTCGAGTTTCTTTTAAAGGTAAACCACCTGGAATTCTAAAATTAGGCGTTGTTCCAAAAATGGTAGGATCTGGAATGGACACCGTGTCTTCTTTTTTTGTTTTTGTTTCTGCAGATTTGCTGGCATTGGTACTTTCGGATAATTTAACGGTTAAAATATCCCCCACTTGAATAGCCTTAATATCTTCATACAAATTTAAGTTTCTAGCGCTTTGAAACAAGCCCCCATTGCCTTGGAGATTTTTTTCAGGCATGTCTGGTACCACTGGTGCATAATAAGGATCGTCCGGCATTCTGTATTTGAAACAAGAAA
>JBJSZW010000049.1:0-3535 GCA_046090565.1 Gammaproteobacteria bacterium | reverse complement strand
ATGCTTGGAATGCAGAAATTAATTTGAATTTACGTTTTGTGTCTGCAGGATCAAGTTCAGAAACTTTAGCACTTAGAGTATTAATACTTCGAGTGCCTTTTAGCACTTCAGAAACAGGGATTAAAATTCATAACCTCACTTTAGTGAAGAATTCAAACTAATGCAATGGCTTAAAAAATTAAGAAATAATTCTTATTTAAAATATAAAAGAAAGGCTGAGTTAAATCAGGGAATAGATTTAGATAAAATATTGAAAATGGGTGTGTTTTGGATGGCTTTGGAAGGCATACACCCCCATTTTTTTAAAAATAATACCTTAAGAGAAACAGCAGAACATTTGATTAAATTTTCCTTAAGGCTTGATAAATCTGAAAACTTTGAGTTATCAAAAATAAAAATAAAGCCTGAAGATCTAGATAAAATCTTTGAAAATTTCGAAAAAAGAATAGAACAACGCTTGCCAGTAGAATATATTACCCAAGAAGCCTGGTATTTTGGCAATTTTTTTCATGTCAATCCTCATGTTCTGATTCCCCGTTCTATTATGGCTACTCGATTTGAAGATTTTCTATCAGAAATTCAATGGCAAAATTACAGAGTATTGGATTTGTGTACAGGTTCTGGTTGCATAGGCATTAGCTTGGCCCTTATGCATCCTAAGTTAAAAATAGATTTATTAGATATATCAGAAGCGGCATTGGCTATTGCTCAAAAAAATATAAATTATTATAACTTACAAGATCGCGTAAAAATTATTCAAAGCAATTTATTTGAAAATTTAAATCCAGAAAACCCAGGGCAGCAATATGATTTTATTATCAGCAATCCCCCTTATGTGCCCATGTCTGAATATCAAAAAATACCGGCAGAATTTAAACAAGAACCTAAAATGGCGCTGGAAGCAGGGATTGATGGCCTGAATATTATTGATAAAATATTAGAACAAGCAGGCAATTTTTTAAATCCAACAGGCCAATTGATTGTTGAAACAGGGTTTACAACGGCCAAAAAAATCAAGAAAAAATATAAACATCTTAATTTGTCTTGGTTTAAATACAGGCATCCACAGGGTAAAGAATCGATCTGGGGCATGGACGGTATTTTTAAATGCCCAGCTCAAAACTTAAAAACTTAAAAAGGCAAGATCTTATGCAAAAAAGAATATTCAAAATAACTTCTAAAATACTGAAACTACTAGTAGGCGCTGGTTTGTTTATTGCTTATGCAGTGCAATCAGAAACAGTAAGCTTTAGAACAGACGATTATCCGCCTTTTAATTCTAATCCGAATGCGCCATTACCAGGTTATATGGTGGAAATTTCTAAAAAAATATTAATAGACGCAGGTTATGAATTTGATTATCAAAAAGCCCCTTGGGAGCGTTCGTTACTCATGATGCGGGAAGGTAAAATTGATTGTGTGTATGGAACTTCGCATGAAGATCTTTACAAAGATCTTTTATTTACAGAAGAACCTTTTACAATAGACACTCAATCCATTTTTGTACACAAAGACAACCCCTGGCGTTATGGTGGTGATCCAAACAGCATTCTGGGTTTAAGATGGGGCCTAATTTTAGGCTACGATTACGGTAATGGTTTTGATGAAATTTTTAAATCAGGCAAGGTAAAAGTGGATTGGCTAAGTGGGGACAATCCCATTGAAAAAAATTTGTTAAAATTAGTGAATAAACGCATTGAAGCAACCCTAGATAGCGCGCAGGTTATTGGGTACTATGCAAAAAAGAATGGTTACGACAAAGACATTGTAAACGCAGGGCAAATTGGTGAACCCTATGCCCTGTATATTTCTTGTTCCCCAGTGAATTCAGAAAAATCTAAAAAAATTCTAAATTTACTAGACACAGGCCTTGAAAAAATGCGAGCCGATGGCAGCTTAAAAAGCATTTTAGACAAATACGGCTTGCCAGACTGGAAGAAATAAAGAAAAAATAAAAATCAACTCGCATGGGTATCGTTTGGGAAGTACACATAAATATTGGGTGCTGTGCAATTAAAATTGCGGGTTTCTAAATTTAGGGTTGCTTTTCGAAGCTGAATCCCAGATTTACCGGTGCTTAATTGCAGTTGTTCTTTGGATTGAAAATGCCCAAAATGGGTTCGTATTTTAACAGTCTGCTTTGAAAGAATAGTAAAATGTTTTGCCGTATTAACAGTTAAGTCTGTATTGTTTTGAATTTCTATTTTTTCTGCCGCGCTTAAAATTTGGTTTTCAAGATTTTTAAAGAAAATAAGATTGTCCATCTGAACTGAAAAAAGCTTGATATTTTCATGTTCAAAAGAGCCTGTTGTATAGGTTATTTGAATCTCGCCTTGGATTTTTGTTTGCATGTTTTCTAAAATACTGGCAGTCCAAGAAAACCCTGTTTCTAAATAAGTATTTTCACCCGAACTTATTTTTAAATGCCCCAATTGGGTTTGAAATTTAAAAAAAGGTTTTTCGCTGTTCACCAGGCTGATGCTCTGTGTTTTTCCAGGCGTATGCAAATGAATCCCCAAGGCTTTTAGATTTTGTTGAAATAAGAATTGATTCCCCCCCCAAGTTTCTAAGCAATAATCTTGAGGATTTTTTCGAGTAACGGGTTCTGGATTGAATACAGTACCTAAAATACAGGCGCTGGGGCTTTGCCCATCAATCATTCCTAGGGCAATGCAGGTACTTGTGGGCAGGGGGGTATAAACTCCCAGGCCGGCTTTGGCTTGGTGGCTTAATTTTGGAATACGGTAAGAAGCCTGCCCTTCTTGATTTTTATCATCAAAATTCAAACGCAGCACTTGTTCGCCTTTTTGATTCAAATCTGGATAGGGGCTATCCCCTGTTTTTTCAACTCGGGCTAGAAAATGCCTGGTTTGGTTAAAATTTTGCAAATCCAATTTTTCAGGCAAGATCTGGGGGCTGAGTAGGGCTCGGCATTCATACAAGGCAGGGCTCAGGCCCTCTAGTCCATCTGGTCCCTGGCTCAGTTGATCAGGAATGCTAAGATTGGTTTGGGCGCTGTGCGTAGCCTCTAGAACAATGCCTTTGTAATCCCCAAAGGGCAGATTTTTAATACAAACTTCTTCGCCCAAAAAAATTGGTTGATTCGTAATAATTTCTAAACAAGATTGGCCATTAATTATTCGATATTCAAAGCCATAGGCATGAAAGCTTTGATTCCCCATGCCCTGATCAGGCAAATAAGCAATAGATTGAATAGCCTGCTCAGAAAATCCCAGTGCAGGGCCTTGTGGCTGGATTAGAAATTGATGATCCAGGGCCCGAATTTGAAAATAATAGCCCCTTTGTTGAAGTAAATCTTTAATAAAATCAAAATCATTCCAATGGGTTTGGACGATCCAGGGTTCTGGGCGAGGTTCTAAGCCGAGCCCCGATTTTGTAACAGCGTACTGGCCGGTATATTCTACGGGAGCTTTTGAAAATCTAAGCGCCTCTGTGTAGGCATCTCCATAATGGGCTTTGAAAATACCGTCCATGCCCCAGATCGATTCTTTACCCTGTGGATGCCTGTATTTAA
>JBJSZW010000048.1:0-5288 GCA_046090565.1 Gammaproteobacteria bacterium | reverse complement strand
CGAAGCACACATTAATGGCTAAGCGCTTTTTGATAGGCTGATTAATATTGAGTTTATAAAGGATTCCGATGCCAAAAAAGATGGCTGGCCAGAAATCAATTGGGTGGAATGAAGCGCTTGCAATTAAGCCTGCTAACACTGCCAAAATTGGATTCACTGAGAGAGCATGGCAAAAAGCTAGGCAATCCGCATTAACTTCGGATCTAGCCGTAGATGGTTCACATTTTTATGGCTTAAACTTTGCGGGTGTATGCAGGAAGTGATTACGAGCTTTACTTAAAGAGCCTTGGCGCCTTCCTGATCATTGCTTTAATTTTTGTGCCAATCATGAAATGGGCCTTCACTTCCAAAAGCGATCGACAGCACAAGAAGGTCAAACGAGAAATCAGACGCGATTTAGCGAAGTTGAAGCGGAAATAGTTGCTCGACTATCAAACAGAATCAAAGGCTTATTAATAATTAATTGGGTTAAATAGAGACGCTATTTTTTCGGTTTTTTTGGTGTTGACTTTAAAGGAGCATTCTTTTTCGTTTTATGGTCAGACTTTTTTGTAGGTTTTTTCACTACTTTCTTAGTATTAACCGACGTTTTCTTTTTAGGCTTTGATTTAGAAGCTAATTTTGAGGTCACACGTCTAGAATCATTTGACGAAGAATCATTTATCTGGAATTCTCCAAAATTATCTTTTATGTCAGCTAGTAATCTAACATTTTGCTTTCGCATATTAATTAAAAATTCTTCAAATTCTCTATCCGCCTGTGTGGTTTCAACACCGGTACGTCTTTTCTTTATGTCAACATCAAAATCGTCAGGAGTACGCTCAGTAGCTAAGTCAATTTGGGTAGCACCGAGACGCCTTCTTCGCTTTATCGCTGAAATTTTAAAAATAAAGAATGTCGAGAACAGCACCAAAGCACCAATTATTGGAACATTTCTAGTGAAGAGATTTTTGCTATCGCTTGCATTGAATTCATCAAGCGAAGTCTTTGCCGCTTGAATATCTTCAATAGAAACTTCAAGTGCATCTATAGCGGCATTGGTCGATTCAATCAATTCTTGATTGGACTTATAAAGCTCAATATTTGAACTTAAGGATTCGCTCGCTTTGCGTGCTTCATTTGTAAAATCTGATTTTTCAATCTCTGTCTGATTGAGTTCAACTTTCTTTTGATTGAGCACTACTTGCGCTTCAGAGATTAATTTTTTTATTTCTTCCTTTTTTGCCACTGCATCACGCAAGATCTTTTTCTGCGCATCTAATCTTTTCTGCGCGTCATTGATTTGGGCTTCATATGTTTTTGTAGTCTGTACTGTTGACTTCAATTTATCTTGATTAATGTTAAATTCTTCGGCTGCCTTATCTGCCTGGGCGCGAGCCTCTGCCGCTGCCTTTAAATCTGCTTCATACTGTTTTAGCGCTTCTTCAGCTAATTTCTTTAGCTGATCTGTTTCAGAGGCAGCTAGTAGGTCAGCAGATTCGACTGTTACTTCTGAATAACCAGTCGCGAGTAGTTTTCCCGATTTTTTTGCTTGGTTGTATGCAGCCAATGCTTTGTCTGCAAGGGCTTTACTTAAAGCAGCTTTACGTTCAGCTAATTGTGCAGCTAGCGCCGCTTTGTTTGCTTTAGTTTTGGCATTATTATATTTTATTTGAAGTGCAGTAACTTTTGCTTTAAGTTCATCATAAGCCTTCTGTGCTGCTTCTAAAGTCTTAGAAGTACTTTCTATGCGAGCAGCAATGGCTTTTTCAGTCTGGGATTGAGTTGTCTCTTTGTTCTTTAAAGTACTTATCTGTTGATTAGCAGCTTTAACTTCTGCAGCTTTTGTTTGAGACGTAGCTGCCGCTGCCTTCACTTTTGCAGAGATTGACTCTAAAGCTTTTTTGGCATCTTCAACATTTAGGGTACTGGTTTTAGTAATAGTTTGTTGCGTTGCGACGCTCTTATTAAGGGCGTTTGCAGTTGCATTGATTTTTGCTTGAGCGCTGGCGATCTCTTTATTTGCTTTTGCTTGCGCAGCCTTTTTGGCAACTTCAGCTTTGGCCAAGGCATTCTTTTTCTCATTAAGTATTTGTTGCGCAAGGCGTTCAGCTTCAATCTTTGCCTCTGCTGCCTTTTTCTCGGCTGCAATCTTCTCTTCCTGTAATTTCTCCGCTGCCAGTCTTTCAGCCTCTGCTTTAGCTTTTGCGGCTTCTGCTTCTGCTTTCTCTTTAGCTGCCTGCTCTTCAAACATTTTTAGAATGCGCGCGGCCTCATCCGCTCTTGCCTTCGCTGCTTCTGCATCAGCCTTGGCTTTCGCTTCCAGATCAGCTTTAGCTTTTGCATCGGCAGCGGCTTTCGCCTGCGCATTTTCTTCAGGGCTCTTTGTGGTTGTTCTTCTAACTATTGAAGATCCGCCATTGTTATTAGCTGCCGCTGCACGGGCTGCCGCTGCTGCGGCTTGTGCTGCGGCTTGTGCTGCGGCCGCCGCTGCTGCGGCTTCAGCTGCGGCTTGTGCTTCTTGCGCCGCTCTTGCAGCAGCCTCTTGCGCCGCGATCTGGGCGGCAAGTGCGCTAGCAGCGGCAGCCTGCGCAGCGCTAGCCTCACGTGCCTGTGATGCCGCTGCATCAGCTGCAGCCTGCGAAGCTGTAGCCGCTCTATTTAGGGCCGCCTGAGCTGCAGCAGCTGCAGCAACTGCATCGCCACCACTTTCAGCCGCTCCTTGGAGAGCATCTGCAGCTTGATTCAAAGCATTTGCTTTCGAATCCGCAACCGCAGATGCAGCAGCTGCAACTGCCGCGGCTGCTGCAGCTGCAAGTTGATCTGCCTCAGCTTTCTTCAGTGCATTAGCCGCAATCTTTGCCTCATTTTCAATTCTTAACTTAGCTGCCGCTTCATTTGCCGCGATTGTTTCAAGTCTTACTTTCTCTGCTAGGGCATCTGCTGCTGCCTTTGCCGCATCTGCCGCAATCTTTCTTTCGTTTGCGAGTTTTTGATCTGCAGCCGCTTTAGCTGCGATCGCGTCTTGCCTTGCGGCTTCTGCAAGCGCAGCTTCATTTGCAGCTTTTCTTGATGCTTCCAAAATTGCAGCGATAGATGCTTCTTTGGCAGCGGCAGCATCTTCAGCCGCTTTTGCCGCCGCCGCATCTGAGGCTGCTTTAGCTTCCGCTGCTTTCCATAAATTGTAAAGTTCTGATGTTGTTAAATTTGCAGCAGGTGGCGCGATTTTCAAATATTTCGAATCAAAAGTAAAAGTTATTTCTGATAATTGGACATCATCATGCGCATCTAATTCAAATTTATCAATCTTGTTTGCAGTTAAGCTTGCGGAAGCAAGTGAATTTTCATAAAGTGTTTTCGCATTTGCTGCTGCAGATTCTGATGCATTTGCCGCAGCTGCTTTTGCATTAGCTTCTTCCACGAATGCGGCAATTGATGCCGCCGCCGCATCCGCTGCTGCCTTTGCCGCATCCGCCGCAGCTTTCTTATCATCAGCGAGCTTTTGTGCAGCTGCTTGCGCCGCAACTTTTGCATCAATTTCTTTTTGAATCTCAGCCTGTTTAGCAGCGAATTCGCGAGCCGCCGCCTCTGCCGCTGCTTGTTTTGCAGCAACTTCAGCTGCCTTTGCTGCCGCTGCCGCTAATGCGTCATTTATCGCTTTCTGACGAGCCGCTGTTTCTTCTGCAACTTTTTTTGCGGCGGCTTCGGCAGCAGCTCTGGCTTCAGCTAATTTGCTCTCTGCTGCGGCTTGCGCAGCTGCTGCAGCTTTCTTGGCATCGTCAGCTGCTTTCTGTTCCGCCGCCGCTTTATCTGCAGCGTCCTTGGCAGCAGCTGCCGCTGCCGCAATATCTTTCGCGATTAATTCGGCAATTTTTTTCTGTTCATCTAGCTCAGCTGCAGCTTTCGCTGATGCCGATGCTGCAGCTGAGGCATCTGCGGCCGCTTTCGCATCTGCCTCTTGCTTTGCAACTACCACTGGATCTAAGCAATCAGGCAAATCTGGAGGATATGCAGCCGGTCCTTGGCAAACTTCCGCTGCCTGAACATTGGCAATCGGTAATGTAGTAAATGCAAGCGAAAGTGTTAGGACCACAACCAAAGTTCTGGTCATTGAATTAGAAATCGAAATTGATTTCATTAACAACCGCCTTTAATCTGTAAGTTCGTTGGTAATACCAACGGCTGGTCAACGTATTTTATAACTCCATTTCCGCCAGCAAAGTTAACTTGTAATTTTTCGCTCTCTAGTGGCTTTAAATCAACCTCCATGACCATAACCGGACGCATTCGTTCCTTAGCTTGGCCACCTATTCCATAGGATAAATTCTCTCTCCAAGCGCTGACTATCGCGCTTCCAACCGGCCCGTAAATGAATACTTTAAATCGGTGTTGTCCAGTCACAAGATCTGCAGGTTTTCCTTTATCGGCTCTAGTTAAAACATAAGCTGGCAAACCTTTACCGCTCTTTAAGGTATTTGTTACAACCACGCTTACCGTAGTCTTATTAGGCTTTTTGCAAGAAGTTGATTTAATTTCTACATCTTTTTGCAAGTAATAATCTAACTTGCTTGCATCAATATTCTGAATCACCACTCGATATTCATTATTTAAAGATTCAGATAGATAACTGCCAAATTTCGTGCCAGATAACAGCTCTTCTGCCGCTGGTTCACGCGAATATATAAGTATTCGACCTTCAGTAACGCCTCGATTTAGCGCTTTTGCAATTTTTATTTTAGAGAATTGTCCGGTCATCAACTTCTGGGCTGTCGCATCAATAATATCTACTAAGTATTGCTTCCTTGCTTTATTGTCATATTCATATCTCTTATAAGCATCTTTTAGCGTCTCTTGAACTAAATTTTCACTATCAATTCTTTTTCCTCGAACAGTTATCGGTCCTGTTGCCTTCAAAACATAACTCAAAGAAGTTGGGTCAACCGCAATGACTCCATCTAAGTCTTCTCCAGTCTGTCGTTTCCATAGTCCCATCCAAATTTCTGCTCCATAAGGAAAGTGAGGAGATAGATTCGAATTTTGCAAAATGGCCGGGTTCTGTCCATAAAGATTCAAAAATTCTGAAGTTACAGGTACCGGAATCTCTTTCAAGGAAGCTAAGGCAGCATTTGATCCGGATTGTTCAATCGTGAAATTTCCCTTATTAAACTTAAGAATTGCGAACGCGCCTAATATTCCGCCAGTTCCTCTAGCTTCTGCGGTATTTTGAAATGCAACCAGATACCTCTGACTTTTCGACACGCCTGCCATCAGAGGAGCGGCCTTTATTAACGCCTGGTATTCACCTTGAT
>JBJSZW010000047.1:0-13242 GCA_046090565.1 Gammaproteobacteria bacterium | reverse complement strand
CTGTTCGAATAGGGTGTGGTTGGTATCTAGTTGTGGGATGTAGAGCTTTAATAAATCCAAGACGGTAATAGGCATCCAAGTTTGGCGATTAAAAGCCTGGGGTACATAGCCAATTTTAAGGCCTGCTTGGCGTTCAACCCGGCCAGAACTTGGGTTTAAAAGGCCCAAAAGTATTTTGATGAGGGTGGACTTGCCTGCTCCATTGGGCCCCAATAGGGTCACAATTTGCTGTGGATACAAACTGAGGCTGATGCCCTTGAGAATGGGTTTATTGCCCACATAATAATTGAGATTGTTTGCTTCGATGAGCATGTTGACAAGCCGTGTAAAGATCGGTAAAAATGCTAAAATAAATTTAAAAAATTGAGATAAAAACCTCAGGAGTTATGATTACACATGTCTAAGGGTTCGTCAATTGTATCTACAAAAGAAATAAAATCAATAAAAGCGGCCAAAACGGCAGAACAAGGCCAGTGGGCTTTGCCGGCGCTGTACGCAGGCGGAACCGCTAGTTTTGAGGATTATTTGGCGCGTGTGCAGGCCATTCCCCTTCTAACCGAAGAAGAAGAATACACATTAGCCAAATCTTATCAGGATCAAAGCGATTTAAAAGCTGCACAGAAACTGGTTTTGGCGCATATCAAATACGTTGTAAAAGTAGCAAAATCTTATATGGGTTATGGTCTTGCCTTGCAGGACTTGGTTCAAGAAGGCGCTGTGGGCCTGATGAAAGCAGTTAAGCGCTTTAACCCAGAAATGGGGGTGCGCCTGGTTTCTTTTGCGGTGCATTGGATAAAAGCAGAAATACACGAATTTATTTTGAAAAATTGGCGCATTGTAAAAGTCGCAACCACCAAGGCCCAAAGAAAATTGTTTTTTAATTTACGACAGAGTAAGGCTCGCTTGGGTTGGTTCACAAAGGAAGAAGTTAAAACCGTGGCTCAAGATCTAGGGGTTTCAACAGCAGAAGTATTGCGCATGGAAGAGCGTTTGAACAGCAGAGATTTCGCTTTTGATTTGCCTGTGAATCATGACGAAGAAGAATATTCAGCTCCAGCAACTTATTTAGAAGACGAAGGCTCTGATCCTTCCAAGCAATTAGAGTTCGCCAACTGGAATGAAATGACCAGCACCGGATTAGAAAATGCTTTGAAAGTTTTAGATGCCAGAAGCTTGGATATTCTGCAAAAACGCTGGTTGGTTCAAGAAGAAGACAAGGCAACTTTGCAAGATTTAGCTCAAGTTTACCAGGTGTCTTTGGAAAGAATTCGTCAATTAGAAAAAAATGCGATTTTAAAACTTAAGAAACAATTAATCGGCTTGGTCGAGGCTGCTGCTGCCTAGCGTTTGATTTTAATACACCTAGGAACCTAGGAGGGAGCATCCGCAACCTCGCCCAGATTAATCGGCGTGTGAGCAGTTATTTCGATGCTGTTTAAAGAATCAATAGAATTTTTATGCACAGCATCTGAGCTGTTTTTACCCAGGCTATAATCTAATTCTTCAAATTTACTCGCGATGTTAAACACTTTATTGTCTAAATAGCGAATGCTTTGATTGTAAGATTCTACAGATTGATTCAAATGTTTGCCAAGTTTGGTTAGGCTATGGCCTGCTTTTAAAACATTGGAGTACAAATCTTTGCCCAATTGCCCGATTTTTGTTGCATTGATGTTGATATTCTCTTGTTTCCAGCCATGGGCAATTGCGCGTAATAAGGCAATCAGTGTGGTAGGGGTGGCCAATATTACTTTGGCATGGGCTGCAAACTCAATCAATTCAGGATCTTGTTCTAGGGCTGCACTAAAAAAGACTTCGCCAGGCAAAAATAAAATCACGAAATCTGGGGAGTTTTGTTTTTCAAATTGCTGCCAATAGGCTTTGGAGCTTAACAATTGAATTTGTTTTTTAACCTGTTGGGCATGGGTTTTAAGCAGTATTTGTTTTTGGGATTCATCTGGAGCCTCTATGGCTTCTAGGTAGGCACTTAAAGGAGTTTTAGCATCTATTACCATGTTTTTTTCGCCTGGCAAGTGAACCAGCATGTCTGGCCGGAATTTACCGTCTTCGCTGTCTATGGAGGTTTGTTCTGTGAAATCGCAATGTTCTAGCATGCCTGAGAGTTCAACAATGCGTTTTAATTGCATTTCTCCCCAACGGCCACGCACATGGGGCGCGCCTCTTAGGGCTTTGACCAAATTACCCGTTTCTGTTTTAAGATTTTTCTGGGAATCAATCAGTTCATGCACTTGTTGTTTTATTAATTCATAAGCAATATTTCTGGATTGTTCTAGATCGCCTAATTTTGCATCAAAAGACTTGAGTGTTTCTTGGATGGGTTTGAGTAGTTGAAAAAAACCATCCTGTTTTTTATCTAATTCGGATTTAGCAGCTAAATTATATTTTTCTAAAGTGCTATGGGCCAGTTCTAAAAAAGCTTGGTTATTTTGCTGGAGGGCATCAGCCGATAGGGCTTTAAAAAAATGGCTGAATTGCTGCTGTAAGAGAGGGCTGTTTTCGTTTTGGGCTTGTAAAACACTTAATTTGATTTCAGCCTGGCTGCGTTTGGCAATTTCTTCTTGGAGCTGATTTTGAAGCCTGGTTTTTTCTTGGTGATTAATATAAATAATCACTGCAAAGCTGATAAGGCTTAAGGGAAATAAAAGATCTAAAAGCATTTTCAAATTCTAACAAAATGGCTCCAGTTTGGATAGGCCTTGCTGGGGCTTTTTTTTTCAAAGGGCCGGCATTTAAGACCAGCCCCTACAAATTTTAGGCATTCAAAAACAGATTCGGGTTAACCTTCTAGACCCAGCCATTTGGCTCGAATTTTTCAGAAGCTCGGCACTTTAGTGCCGCAGTAACTGTTCACTTTTAGGAACTAGGCGCAGCAGCAGATCTGTATTCGGCTTCTTTTTTTTCTTCTTTTTCTTCTCTTGCTTCAGGTTTTTCGGCAGACTTCGAACGTAAGTCAATAAGTGCGGTATGGAGTCTATTCAAATCTGTTTGGACATTTTCCGCGCTGCCAAAGCCATTGACATCGGAGCTCAGACAGTTCCAATGATTGATAGCTACTTTCAGTGTATTACAATAGGCCCTGTTATTTTGAGCTTCTGCCATGCTATCAAATTCTAAAAATCCCGCTTCAAGAACGGTGAGTTGATCCAAAAACATTCTTCTGTGAGCGACCCTGTCTTGAACTCGTTTGGTTTCTAAATTCGCTTTGGTAAGAAAAGTTTGGGCCTTTTTTAGTTCGGTTATTGGAAATTTCATATCAACAAAATCCTAGGGATTAAAAACCCACTATAAAATGATTTCAAACACAAGTCAAACTATAAGCAAATTCTAAACTAGAGGTCTGATTTTCTGATTTTTGCTAATTTAACCATATTCTCTTTGGTTTCTAGAATTTCAAGAGTGTAAAGGCCTATTATTAAAGTTGTCCCGCTGTCGGGGATAGATTCTAGCTGTTCTAGGATCAGGCCATTTAGAGTAGTGGGGCCTTCTGTGGGTAGGTTCCAGTCTAAGATTTTATTGATTTCGCGTAAGCTAGCAGAACCATCAATCACATAGCTGCCATCGTCTTGACCTTGGATGAGCTTGGGTTCGCTGTGTGTATTGGTCGTAAATTCACCAACGATTTCCTCTAGGATATCTTGTAGGGTGACAAGGCCTTGGATATCGCCATATTCATCAACGACTAACCCCATGCGCCTTTTTTGTTCCTGAAAATTCATAAGTTGAGTATGAAGCTGGGTGCCTTCTGGGACAAAATAGGGTTCTTGTATTTTTTTGAGTAGTTGTTGTTCGTTTAAATCGTTTTTGGATATTAATTCTAAGCATTCTCGAATGTGTAAGACACCTTCGATATTGTCTAAATCATTTCGATACACAGGGAGTAAGGTGTGAGAAGCTCGATGAATTTGTGTTAGCAAAGGGAGTTTATTGTTTTCTAGATCAATGCCGATGACTTCGTTACGAGGAACCATGATATGCTCAACACGAACCTCTTCTAGTTCTAAAATACCTAAAAGCATGGACTGGTGTTGTTTGGGAATAAGGCCAGAGGCCTCGTTTACAACGGTTCGTAGTTCTTCTTTATTGAGTTTGTCTTGGTTCAAATTGTGTTTGATTCCAAATAAACGCATGGTAAAACGGCTAAATTTGGTGCTGAACCAAACCAAGGGGGATAAAACACCAATAGCCAGCCACAGAGGCCAATAAAAAGCATAAGCAATGGTTTCGGGGCGAATCGCAGCAATGGTTTTTGGTAAAATTTCACCAAAGAGTAAGATAATAGTGCCCATGCAGGCAGGGCCTAAAATAGCCCCATATTCACCAAATAAATCACTGCCTATCTCTTGGCTAACGGCGCCTAGATAAGTGTTTGCAAAAGTATTACCAATTAAAATAGTACCTAAAAGACGTTCTGGTTTGGTAATCAGATCCAATATACGTTTAGCCAAATGATTGTGTTTAGAAGCATTTTTAATTCGATAGCGATTCAAACTCAAAAAGCCTGTTTCGCTGGCTGAAAAAAAAGAAGAACACAGCAATAAGCCTAATAAAATCAAGAGCAATTTAAACAGAGAAATTTCTGAAAACGTAGTATTCATAAAACTAGGGTTGAAAATGACTGATGTAGGTGAGCACTAAGATGAGTATTCCGATGCTGGCCCATATGGATGTTTTGATTCCCCTGATCCCAAATTTCTTATGACTATATAAGAGCATAGCAAATAAAAGCCAGGCCAAGGAGGCAGAAGCGATTTTAAAGTCAAAAAGACCATTCATCATATTTGTGTTTGAAGATATTCCTGTTGCCAGGGCTGCGCTTAAAGCCAAGAAACCAATCAGCAGTATTTTACCTAATCTCTCTTCCGAACTTTCTAGGGAAGGCAATAGGCTGATCAAACTCATCTTAAGGGGGCGTTGCTTCAAAGCCTGTCTTTGAAGAAAGAACAAAACCGCATACACCATAAAAAAGAGGATCAAGCTTAAAGCTGCAATAGAGATGCAAACATGGGAGACAGAACTTAGGGTCGAAATAGACATAAGAACCATGATATAATGCTGTTTTTTAAACGTCAATTCAAAAATGACCCATTATTGAAAATTATTGAGAAAAGTAAGAGAGCTTTAAAATGTTTGATAATTTAACCGAACGCTTAAGCAAAACCCTAAAACGTTGGGTCAATGGCGGAAAACTGAGCAAAGAGCATGTGAAAGAAGGGCTGCAGGAAGTCCGCAAAGCTTTGCTGGAGGCTGATGTAGCTTTGGCGGTGGTGCAAGAATTTATCAGCAACCTTGAAGAAAAAGCACTGGGACGAGAGATTGGGGAGAATTTAACACCGGCCCAGGAACTGGTGAAATTGGTGAATGCAGAACTGGTGCTTTTGATGGGCGAACGCAATGAAAGCCTGAACTTACGTGTGCCAAAGCCTGCGGTAATCTTAATGGCAGGTCTTCAGGGCTCGGGCAAAACGACAACAGCGGCCAAGTTAGCTTCGCGCTTGAAAAAAACAGAAAATAAAAAAGTATTGCTGGCCAGTGCGGATGTATACAGACCTGCTGCTATTGAACAATTGCATGTTTTAGCCAAGCAATTGAGCATGGCATTTTTAGAAACCACTGAAAAATCACCGCAGAAAATTGCAGAACAAGCCTTGGATCGCGCTAAAAAAGAAGGCTTCGAAGTTTTAATTTTTGATACCGCTGGCCGCCTGCACATTGATGCAGAAATGATGTCTGAAATCAAAACCTTGCATGCGACTTTGAATCCGATAGAAACCCTATTTGTGGCAGATAGCATGATGGGGCAGGATGCGAGTTTGGCTGCCAAGGCCTTTCATGAAGCTCTTCCCCTCACTGGCGTGATTTTAACCAAGGTGGATGGGGATGCCAGAGGCGGTGCTGCACTCTCTATTCGCCAAATCACTGGCAAGCCCATTAAGTTTTTGGGTGTGGGTGAAAAAATTGATGCCCTAGAGGCTTTTTATCCAGATCGCTTGGCTTCTCGTATTTTAGGGATGGGGGATATTTTATCCCTGATTGAAGACATGGAGCGCCGTGTAGACAAAGACAAGGCCGAGGCCCTAGCCAAAAAGCTACAAAAAGGCAAGGGCTTTGATTTGAATGATCTCAAAGAACAATTCAAAACCATGCAAGACATGGGTGGTATGCAGGGCCTGATTTCTAAATTACCCAGCATGGGGGGCATGTCTCCTGCCATGATGCAGCAGGCCATGCAGCAAAAAGGGGGCGATAAAATGCTCAAACAAATGATTTGTATCATTGATTCAATGACTAAGCATGAGAGAGAAAAGCCCCAGGTTATTAATGGCTCCCGAAAAAGACGCATCGCCAATGGCGCAGGCGTGCAAATACAAGATGTCAATCGTTTGTTAAAACAACACGAACAAATGCAAAAAATGATGAAAAAAGTCATGGGTGGCGGCATGGGGGGCATGATGAAGATGATGAAAGGTTTACAGGGCCGCATTCCTCCTGGTATACTCAGCAGCAATCGTTAATTAATAGCTTTAAATAATATACACGCTTCGTTCATTAGGAGGTTTGAAAAATTTATCATGGTAGTGATTCGTTTAGCACGCGCAGGCTCTAAAAAGCGCCCTTTTTATCATTTGGTGGCTACAGACAAACGTAATCCACGAGACGGTCGTTTCATCGAGAAATTAGGTTTTTTTAATCCTTTGTCTTCCGGCCAAGCGCCTCGATTGAATGTTAACCAAGAACGCGTGAGCTACTGGTTGTCTCAGGGGGCTCAGCCTAGCGATAGAGTCGCTAGTTTATTAAAAGAATGGCAAAAAGCAGCAGGTCAGGCTGCGGCTTAATTTGTACATCGCTTTAGGTAAAATTGGAGCGCCCTTTGGTTTAAAGGGCGCTTTTCACGTTTATTCATTCACAGAACCTGCGGATAATCTTTTGGATTATGCCGTTTGGTATTTGGATAACACAGAGTATGTCGTGGAATCTTGCCGATCCCATGGTACACACTTCGTGGCTCAATTGAAAGACATCGAAAGCATTGATCAGGCCAGAATGTTAACCAATTTGGAAATCTTAGTGCCTAAATCTTCCTTGCCTGAATTAGAAGAGGGTACTTATTATTTTGAAGATCTCATCGGCTGCCAAGTCAAAAACGCAGAGGGATTTTTATTTGGAAAGGTAACAGGTGTGATGCCAACACCGGCCAATGATGTCTTGGTAGTGGGTAAGTATTTGATTCCCTATGTAGAATCCTATGTTTTAGAAGTAGATTTGGATCAAAAAGAAATTTTGGTTGATTGGCAACAGGATTATTTATAGTTATAGCATGTGGTTTGGTATCGTTTCTCTTTTTCCAGAAATGTTTGAGGCCCTAACAAAGTATGGTGTGGTGGGGCGTGCGGTTCAAGATCAAAAAATTCATATTCAGTGCTTTAATCCCCGAGACCATGCTTTAGACAAACACAAAACGGTGGATGATCGTCCCTATGGTGGGGGGCCCGGCATGGTTATGAAATTAGAGCCTTTATTAGCAGCAGTAGATGCGGCCAAGGCTCAGGCCCAGCAATTATTTCCAAATACCCCGGCAAAAGTCCTGCTGTTATCGCCTCAGGGCCAGCCCCTCAAACAGGGGCATTTGGTGGAATGGGCAACCAATTTGAGCACAAAGCCTGAACCCCTGATCTTAGTATCTGGTCGCTATGAAGGCATTGACGAACGCTTTATTGAATTGGCGGTGGATTTGGAGTATTCTATAGGCGATTATGTACTGACTGGCGGTGAATTACCGGCCATGGTATTATTAGACGCTTTAATTCGCCTATTGCCTGGCATTTTGGGTTGTGAAGCATCTACACAAGAAGAATCTTTTAATGAAGACTTGTTGGATTGCCCGCACTACACCAGGCCAGTGAGTTATCAGGGCCTTCAGGTTCCGGATGTACTGCTCAGTGGTAATCACCAAGCGATACAAAATTGGCGTAGGCAAGAAAGATTAAAACGAACCGCAAAGCGCAGACCAGATTTAAATAGAGGATAAGTAAATGCATGCATTAATTCAAGCAATTGAACAAGAACAATTGAAATCCAATGTGCCTGATTTTAGACCAGGCGATACCGTTGTGGTACAAGTTGAAGTTAAAGAAGGTACTCGTACTCGTTTACAAGCCTTTGAAGGCGTGGTCATTGCGAAAACCAAACGTGGTTTGAATTCTTCCTTTACGGTTCGTAAAATTTCTCATGGTGAAGGGGTAGAACGCGTGTTTCAAACCCATAGCCCTGTCATTAAAGGCATTGAAATCAAACGTCGTGGCGATGTGCGCAAAGCTAAGCTTTATTACTTGCGTGAAAGAAGCGGTAAATCAGCCAGAATTAAAGAGAAATTAACCAAAAAAACAGATAGCCAGCAGTCCGTATCAGCAGAATAAAAGACATGCAGTACACACTGGCCGCTTTTTATAAATTTTCCGAGCAAAGTTTGAGTTCTGAGCGTTTGCTTGCTTTGCGTTTGGAAATTCAAAAAGTTTGTGCGGATCAAGCTATTTTGGGTACTGTGCTTTTGGCTCCCGAAGGGATTAATGGCACAGTGGCTTGTTTGGACTCAGGGGCTTTGAGCTGCTTTACAGCTTTTGTAGCAGAAATTCCTGAATTGTTGGGCTTGGAATTTAAATACTCCAAGGCTGAAACAGGAATTCAGCCTTTTGTAAAGGCCAAAGTTTTGATCAAAAAAGAAATCGTCGCTTTGGGTATTCCTGGTTTAAATCCGGCAAAAGAAACAGGGCATTTTCTAGATGCCAAGGCTTGGGATTTGCTTCTGGAAGATCCTGAAGTACTGTGTATTGATACGCGTAATGCCTATGAAATAGAATATGGTAGTTTTAAAAATGCCATTAATCCAAAAACGCGTTCTTTTAAGCAGTTCCCTGCTTTTATTAAAGCCCATTTTGACCCCGAAAAACACAAGAAAATTGCGATGTTTTGTACGGGAGGTATTCGTTGTGAAAAGGCATCGGCTTATATGCTAAGTCTGGGTTTCGAGAATCTGTATCAGTTAAAAGGCGGTATTTTAAAATACCTAGAAGAAACCCCAAATAATAGCAGCCTCAATAATGACCATGATGGCCCCTGGCAGGGGGACTGCTTTATTTTTGATCAGCGTTGGTCTGTTAATCGGCAGCATTTGTTGAAATCTTCTTAAAAATAAAAGACCAAAAACAAAAAACCTAGACAAGCTTAAAAATAATTCTTATTATTTCTGGCATGAGCTTGATTTTATTGATCCTAGGGTGCGTGTTCGCTTTTGCATTTTCATATGAAATGAATCGATTTTTTATACGTTGGGCACCGCGTTTTAAATTGATTGATGTGCCCAATCACCGTTCTTCACACCATATTCCAACCCCAAGGGGGGCGGGGATTCATTTTTCCCTCCCCTGGCTTGTGCTTTTGCCAATTTTAAGTTTTAGCAATCATCTGCCAAATCACTTTACAGATACTTTAATTCCTGGAAGTTTGGCCTTGGTTTTTATAGGTTTTTGGGATGATGTGCATCATTTAAGTTATAAAATTAAATTGCTGGTGCATATTTTAGTGAGTATGGGAACTGTGTATGGCTTTTATAGGCAGTACCATACTGATTTTTTGAGTTTCGACCCTTTAAAGTGGGGGGGGTTTTTAGGCGCTTATCCACTCGAAGCTTTTTTTCATGGAATACCGCTTGGTTTGGTTTATCCTATTTTGGCTTTGATTTTGATTTGGTCCATTAATGTGTATAACTTCATGGACGGTACAGACGGGCAAGCCAGTGGGCAGGGTATTTTTATATTGCTGAATGCTTCTGTGCTGGCTTATCAGCATCAGGCCCCTGATTTTGCAAGTCTGCTTTTGATTTTGGCCTGTTTGCTTTTTGGATTTTTTATGTGGAATAAGCCCCCCGCTAAAATATTCATGGGGGACAACGGCAGTTGCTTTTTAGGTTTTATAGTCCCAGTATTGGCACTCTTGGGATTTTTGGAATACAAAATTCCAATTAGCGTTTGGTTTATTGCCTATACGCCCTTTTGGTTTGATGCAACGTTTACAGTTTTGCATCGTCTAAGCCAAGGGCAATCTGTCACTCAGCCACATCAGGGGTTTTTGTTTCAAAAAATACCAAAGAAACAAGCTTTAAGGCATCTGTTGCTTGTGGATTTGATTTTATTGGGCATTATTTATGCACCTGGTTTTAATAATTTGAGTCGAATTATTCTGGGTTTATTCGCCGTTGTAATACTAATAAGCCTGCGTTTACATAATAAAAATAAAAGATAGCCCATAATTGGTCGTGTAAGATTGGCCTTGGAGGCTGTTTTGATCAGAAGTTCTCCAAAAAACTTTACCTGGTCGGAGGTTTTTGAGATTTAAATCTAGATCAACATTTGAAAAAAGGCGGTAACGTAAGCCTGCTTTAGCGCCAAAAGCGAATTCTAATTTTCTTAAATTTCTACTTTCTTGGGAAGTATTGTTTAGAAACACTTCTGAATGGGTTGTAATATAGGAACTTCCTAGGCCAGCTGCCAAATAGGGTTGGATGAACTGAATGCCTTCAAAATCATAATAAAAGTGAAGCATCAAGGTTGAAATTTTAACCGTGCTGAGCAAACTAGGAGAGGGGCTTATGTTTTTAAAAATGCTGTCTGGATTGTATTTCAGAGAACGGTTAAAGATCAATTCACCTTCCATCCGCCATTCTTTGAGTTTGTAGCCGTAGGCAATTTCAAGCCCAGTTTGATTTTTGTTGAATTTTTTAGTCTCTACGATACCGGATTCATAAGTGCCTTTTGATTTATTACCAATGGCATCTACGCCTAAAACACCTTTGTTGAACCCTAAGCGAAAATAGTATTTGTTTTCATCAGAAACAGGTAAGGACAGCATTTCATCAACTGGTGTATCGCTCAGACCATTGATGGCTTTATGAAAGGAGCTACTGTAGGCATTGCCATATTGATTATTCGGATTGATGGAGGCAGTAGGGCTGTTGCTATCAACAATCAGGCTCCAGGCAGGACAAATACAGCAGCCCAGCAGGGCTAATAATTTAGGTGGGTTTTGAATGGGAAGGTGAGTGGTGGCGGTCATAAACATTCCTTTGCGAAAGCGAGTTCACCCTAGCTTTAAATTCCTTGCCAGGTTTGAAACGGACATGGGTAATAGCTGGTACAGGTATCGTTTGGCCTGTTTTTGGATTCCGGGCCAAACGTTCTGGCCTAATTTTTAAATTAAAGCTACCAAAACCTCGAAATTCGATGCGCTGACCATTGACTAAGGCCGTCTTCATGGTTTTAAATAAGCATCTTAGCATGCGATCCAAGGTGCTGGGAGGTATTTCTGGGTATTTGGCGCTAAGCTCTGTACTAAGATCTGAAAGATTCATAATAGTATTAGCATACTCAATCTTCTAAAATTATGCAAAATTAAATTTAAGGCCGGTGATCTAGCCCCAGTCTTCCGAATACCCTACTAAGAGAGTAAAATATAATCCAGCAGAGGTGTAATAGAATAAGTGCAGTTAAAACAATTAGAAAGAAATACAGCCCTGAATTCAAAGATCAGGTCCTAAAGCGTATAGCGATGGATGGTGTTGCTAGGGTATCAAAAGATATGGGAATAGCTGAATCACAATTGTATTCCTGGAAGGCTAAAGGCAAAAAGGGCGGGAATACCTTGGAGAACCAAGCCATAGAGCGTGCAGAACTTGCCAAACTTAAACGGGAAGTTCACAGATTATCGGAGGAAAATGCCTTTCTAAAAAAGGTGGCGGTGTACTTCACGAAAAGCCAGGAGTGAAGTACCTTGTGATCCAAGACAATAGTAAACGATTTCCAATCAAGCAAATGTGCCAACTGATGCGAGTTTCAACAAGCGGTTATTATGAGTGGCTTCGTCGGAAACCCTCAAATAGTCAGATAGGATGACATCAAAACTCGTCGTAGATGCCCTAGAAATGGCCCTGTGGCGTCGAAAGCGGCCAAAGGGGGTTATTGTAGATTCCGATCGAGGTAGCCAATATTGCTCTTTAGCGTATCAAAACCTCTTGTCAAAACAAGGTCTAATCTGTAGCATGAGCAAAAAAGGCGATTGTTATGACAATGCAGCCATGGAAAGTTGGAGTCATAGTTTTAAAGTTGAAGCCATTCATGGTGAGAAATTTAAAACTCGAGAAATTGCGAAAAGTCATATTTTTGAGTACATTGAGGTGTATTACAACAGAAGTCGGCCCCATTCAAGGTTGGGTTATTTAAGCCCATCCCAATTTGAGGCTAAATTAAGTGCTTAGCAAGATGTCGGTTTTTTGGGGGTCAGATCAATATGGCGAAACTTTATTTGCGGAAAGAATTATGACAGGACTTCCTCTCAAACCTTTTTATTTCCTTAGGCATGGCCAAACTGATTGGAACCTCGAGCATAGAGCCATGGGCAGCCAAGACGTGCCTCTCAACGATTTAGGTGTTTCTCAAGGATTGAACGCAGCAGAATTGCTAAAAAACGAACCTATAGCGACGATTGTTAGCTCACCTTTACTAAGAGCTCGCAAGACTGCAGATATCATTGCCCAGCACATAAAAGCTCCTGTCATTGAAATAACTGAATTACAAGAAGCATGCTGGGGTGAAAAAGAAGGACAACTTAAAGGTAACGGTTTATGGATCAATAGTTGGCGGAACGGAGAGATCAAAGGAGCGGAAGGCTACGCTGACTTTTCATCAAGAATTAAGCGAGGACTAGAAAAGGCATTACAACATAAAGGTCCCGTTTTAATTGTATCTCATGGGGGCGTTTATTGGGTTGTACAAGAAATTTTAGGTCTCGCAATTATTGATCTTGGGAATGCTGAGCCCATTTTTCATCAGCCGCCTGCTCATCCGACGCATCCATGGGGTATTTATCCTTTATCTGAGGAGAGAAATTTGTATGATTATGAATGATCCAAAAATTCAACTGAGGCTCGATTTAAGTCTTTGTAAAATGGAAAAAGTTAATTATTTATAAGTAAATATTCATTGTTGTTAATAATTATAGTATAATCGGGAACAATTTTTTTATGAAACATTTTTTTCAAATAATAGCTGTTGTCATTACACTTTTTGGCAATAGCGCATATGGATCAGATTCTATGAAACAGTTCCAAGATAATTTAGCAAAAATCACCCATGAGTTAACAGCGAGCTCTACAGTGGCAATTGTTCGTGGTGG
>JBJSZW010000046.1:0-20992 GCA_046090565.1 Gammaproteobacteria bacterium | reverse complement strand
CTTTGATGTCCCCCTGGGCGGTAAAAAGATTGAATGAATTCAATGGCGATATTAGCAAATTTAAAGTCGTTAAATTATTTCCTTCTATTTTGGCCCAAGTAGCCATTGCGAAAACAGAACCAGGGGATGAAAATAATCAAGATATATCCTCTTTAGTGGGCAAAGTAGACATTAGAAAATTAGAAGATTTTGCTCAAAACGATCCGGATGCTTATAGTTTTTCCGGAGGTTTATGCAAAGCTAATAGAGGCCTATTAGAATTTGTAGAAATGTTCAAAGCCCCTATTAAAGTTTTACATCCCTTGTTAACAGCCACTCAAGAAGGCAATTACAATGGCACAGAGGGGCTCTCTTCCATACCCTTTGAAGGCATCATTTTAGCCCATTCCAATGAATCTGAATGGTTGGCTTTTAAAAATAATAGAAACAACGAAGCTTTTATTGATCGGGTTTATATTGTTAAAGTACCTTATTGCTTGCGAGTAACGGAAGAAGTTAATATTTACCATAAGCTAATTAACAACAGTTCTTTGCATGAGGCTCCCTGTGCACCTGGTACTTTGGAAATGATGGCACAATTTTCAGTATTGTCTCGCCTAAAAGAACCAGAAAATTCAAATATCCTTTCAAAAATGAGGATTTATGACGGTGAAAATTTAAAAGATACTGATCCAAAAGCAAAATCTTACCAAGAATACAGAGATTTTGCAGGGGTTGATGAGGGTATGACCGGACTTTCAACACGCTTTTCTTTTAAAATTTTATCTAAAGTCTTTAATTTTGATGCAACAGAAATTGCAGCAAATCCGGTGCATTTATTGTATGTATTAGAACAACAAATTGAACAAGAGCAATTTCAACAAGAAATACATGAAAAATATTTGTCTTATATCAAAGGCTATTTAACACCACGTTATGTAGAATTTATAGGCAAAGAAATTCAGACTGCCTACTTAGAATCTTATTCTGAATATGGTCAGAATATTTTTGATAGATACGTCACTTATGCGGATTTTTGGATTCAAGATCAGGAATATCGAGATCCTGATACAGGTGAAATTTTAGATCGCCGAATGTTGAATGAAGAATTAGAAAAAATAGAAAAGCCAGCCGGCATTAGCAACCCGAAAGATTTTAGGCATGAAATCGTTAATTTTGTTTTAAGGGCCCGTGCCAGCAATAAAGGCAAGAATCCCAGTTGGACCAGTTATGAAAAATTAAGGATAGTGATTGAGAAAAAAATGTTTTCTAATACCGAAGATTTATTGCCGGTGATTACCTTTAATGCAAAAGCCTCTGGCGATGAGAAAAGAAAACATGAAGATTTTGTAGAACGTATGATGGACAAGGGCTATACCAGAAAACAGGCTCGTCTGCTTTGCGAATGGTATTTGAGGGTTAGGAAGGCTTCCTAATGACACGTGTGATTGATCGACGTCCACAAGGTCGAAATAAAAGTGCTGTGAATCGCCAAAGATTTATTCGGCGCTTCAAATCTCAGATTAAAAAATCAGTTTCTAATGCCATTAGCCAACGTGCCATTACGAATATAGAAGAAGGCGAAAAAATCAATATTCCCATCAAAGATATTTCAGAGCCTATGTTTCATCATGGCCAGGGTGGGGACATGGACATTGTATTGCCTGGCAATAAAGAATACAGAATGGGTGATCAGATCAAAAAAAATAAAGCTGGCAAAGAAGGCCAAGGCACAGGCGATGGCAATGCCACTGAAGCCGGCGAAGGGGATGATCAATTCGGTTTTCAAATTTCAAGAGAAGAATTTCTAGAATTATTTTTCGAAGACTTAGAATTGCTAAATTAGTTTTTGTTAAATTAGGCAAAATACAAGATACTCAGTATCTAAAGGCCGGTCTAACTACTTCAGGGGTTCCTACCAATATTAATATTTTAAAATCTTTCAGACAAGCCATGAGTCGCCGATTTTCTATGACTGGAATGAGCCGTAAGAAATTAAAGAAATTAAAATCAAGCTTAGAAAATCCAGATTTGTTAGACGGTGAAAGAAAAGAAATCTTGCTGGAAATAGATAGATTAGAAAAAAAAATAAAAAAAATAGCGTTCATAGATCCATTAGATTTAAGATACAACAACAGAGTGAAGCAAATAAAGCCCAGCACACAGGCCGTGATGTTTTGTTTAATGGATGTTTCAGGATCTATGGATGAAAATAAAAAGGATGTGGCTAAGCGTTTTTTTATTTTATTGTATTTGTTTTTAACTAGAAATTATAAAAAAATAGATTTGGTTTTTATTAGGCATCATACCACGGCCAAAGAAGTGAGCGAAGAAGATTTCTTTTATTCAAGAGAAACAGGAGGAACTGTTGTTTCTAGTGCTTTAGACTTAATGCAAAAAATTATTAAAGACAGATACACGGCAGGAGACTGGAATATTTATGGAGCTCAAGCTTCTGATGGAGACAATTGGAACAACGATTCGCCCCGCTGTGGAGAAATTTTAAGAAAAGAAATTTTACCTTTCTTACAATATTTTGCTTATATTGAAATTATGCCCAGGTATCACCAAAGTTTATGGGAAATCTATACCGAACTTTCAAAAAAATTCAAAAATTTCTCAATGAAAGAAATTCACAGCCACAAAGATATTTACCCTGTGTTTAGAGATTTCTTTAAAAAGCAAGGCGCCAAGATCAACGAATTTAGCGAGGTGATGACTCTTGGTTTATAAAGCTCATAAAAAAAACAAAAGAAAAAACAAATTACTATCTGAGAGCGCAGAGTGGAGCTTTGAATTATTAGAAAAATACGATGAGATTATTGGCGATTTGGCGCTTAATAAATACAAATTAGAAATTTACCCCAATCAAATAGAGCTAATTTCAGCCCAGCAGATGATGGATAATTACTCTTCACTGGGTATGCCTTTGAGGTATTATCATTGGTCTTTTGGGAAGCAATATCTAAACATTGAAAAAAGATACAAGCGTGGAAGCATGGGGTTGGCTTATGAAATGGTGATTAATTCTAACCCTTGTATTTCTTATTTATTAGAAGAAAACACCATGGCTTTACAGGCTATTGTAATAGCCCATGCCTGCTATGGTCATAATTCTTTTTTCAAATGCAATTATTTGTTTCAAACCTGGACCAGTGCCGATGCTATTATAGATTATTTGCTTTTTGCAAAGAATTACATCGCCAGCTGTGAGGAAAAATACGGCATAGAAAAAGTCGAAGAATTACTAGATGCTTGCCATGCGTTGATGCAAAATGGGGTGGATCGCTACAAAAGGCCTGCTAAATTATCCACCCAAGAAGAACAAAATCGCCAGGAGGAAAGAGAGATTTATTTGCAAACTCAAGTCAATCAATTATGGCGAACCATTCCAAGAAAAACCGGAAAAAATGCCAGAGACGATAAAAGATTCCCCTCTGAGCCTGAAGAAAATATTTTGTATTTTTTAGAAAAACACGCCCCTCTTTTAGAGCCTTGGCAGAGAGAAATCATAAGAATCGTAAGAAAAATTGCACAGTATTTTTATCCTCAAAGGCAAACCAAAGTCATGAACGAAGGTTGGGCGACTTTCTGGCATTATACACTGATCAATGATTTGTATGAATTAGGTTATGTAAATGATTCTTTTATGTTGGAATTTTTGCACGTTCATACAGACGTGTTGTCCCAACCCGCTTTTGATAGTAAATATTATTCGGGTATCAATCCTTATACTTTGGGTTTTGCGATTTTCAAAGATTTAAGAAGAATTTGTGAAAATCCGACAGCAGAAGACAAAACCTGGTTTCCAGATTTGGTGAATACAGACTGGGTAAAAACCTTGGATTTTGCCATGCGTAATTTCAAAGACGAAAGCTTTATTGCCCAATTTCTATCCCCAAAAGTGATTCGAGATTTAAAACTGTTTCATTTGTTAGACGATGATAGGCAGCAGAATCTTCAAGTCAGGGCCATTCACGATGAAAATGGTTACCATGATGTTCGCCAAACCTTGGCCAGTATGCACAACAGTTCGAATATCGATCCCAATATCCAGATTTACAGCGTAGATAAAAGGGGGGATAGAAGCATGACCCTACGGCATTACCCTTTTCATCGCCAGCCTATAGAGCCAGGATCAGCTCAAGAAGTTTTGAAGCATCTGTATACACTTTGGGGTTTTCCTGTAAAATTAGAATCTTGCAATGAGGCAGGAGAATGGCAGATACTGTACCAATGCGGAGAGGCCTTAAGTTCCAAAAAATCCAACAACGCTTAAAGTATTGTCTTTATAGCCCTCCAGAAAAATTTTTCCCTTCGGTCGCTAAACTCGCTTCGCTCAGACAGGCTCTCCCTTGGAAAAAACCTTTCTGGAAAGCTATAATCGAGTATGTCTTATATTTTTAATTTACTTAAAATACTTTTTTTCCTAGCCATAGGCGGTTTGGTTTTAGGTTTTTCTCTTTTAAATGCAGGGGCAGTAGAAATCCATTATTATTGGGGGCAGGTGAAATTACCTTTGGCTATTTTATTAGCTTTGGCCTTTGTTCTAGGTGCACTGGTGACGGCCCTGATTTTAAGTTGTAAAATCCTCGGATTAAAGCTAAAGAGGATTCCCAAAAAATGAAAATAACCAAAGCGGTTTTCCCTGTGGCAGGCTTGGGGACGCGATTTTTGCCAGCTACGAAGGCCAGCCCCAAAGAAATGCTACCGGTGGTAGACAAACCCTTGATTCAATACGCGGTGGAAGAGGCCCTAAGCGCGGGGATTACAGAACTTATTTTTGTAACCAGTAATACAAAAAGGGCAATAGAAGATCATTTTGATTCAAATTACGAGTTAGAACAAAAATTACAGAGCCAGGAAAAATGGGAGCTTTTGAATTTGGTTCGTGGCGTTTTACCTAAACAGGCCACCTGTCTTTATATTCGACAGCCAGAAGCCTTGGGTTTGGGGCATGCCATTTTATGTGCCAGAGCAGCCATAGGCAATGAGCCTTTTGCAGTTTTATTGGCAGATGATTTGATCGATACAGAATCATCTGAACAACCTTGTTTGGGGCAATTGATCAGCTGCTATGAGGCTTTATCTAAGCGGGGCGAAGCGGGATCCGTACTTGCTGTTCAAAAAGTGAATCCAGATGAAACAGATAAATATGGAATAGTCGAACTGGAAGAGCCTGTAGATAAAAAAACAGAAATTTTAAAAATAAAAAATATTGTTGAAAAGCCAGATCCCAAAGAAGCGAAGTCTAATCTAGGGGTGGTAGGGCGTTATATTTTGAGTCCAGCTGTTTTATTGGAATTGCAAAATTTACAGAAAGGCCGTGGTGGGGAGTATCAATTAACAGATGCGCTGGCCCATGTATTGGGTAAGGAGCCTGTGTATGCCTATGCCTTTCAGGGTAAGCGCTATGATTGTGGAGATAAATTAGGTTATTTACAGGCTATTGTTAGCTTGGGTTTGAAACATCCAGAATTCGGTGCGGAATTTCAAAATTACTTGAAAAATCTTGAATATTAGAAAGCCTAAGATTGGCTCCCCGGGACGGGATCGAACCGCCGACCCAGTGGTTAACAGCCACTTGCTCTGCCGCTGAGCTACCGGGGAATCAACACATGGGCTATGTTAATAAAAAAAATGAACTTATGCAAGTCGACTTAGAAAAAAATCTTGAAAAAAATATTTTGGGGCCCAAGGCTGGCTTTACCGTTCTTTGGGTGATCGTGATTTTGCTGCTCCTACAAAGTCTTTATGCCATGACCAATTTTCAAATTCAGTATTATTATCTCTGGTTCAAGGCTAATATTCAGCCGAGTGATGCAAATAAAGCTGCGAATAAAGAAAGATAGCCTTGTGTAGGGGCCGGTCTCTGTGCCGGCCCAATAAAACATCCAAGAAAACAAAAGACCTATGAAAAATAATTATTAAAAACTAGAACCATCAGGTCGAAAATAACGTGTAGGTACTAGCACAAGATAAAAACCTTTGCTAAGATAGTAAGTGCACGTATTGGTCGACTTATCATTTCATTAGTGATGGTTAGCGGCTGAGTCAGGGTAAACAAAAGGTATCCGCAATCAAAAAGCAGAAGTAAGGGGGCAGGGACTTCCTTTTTGTGTTGGGATTGTGTACATTGGTGGTAATGCACTTCCGTGTTTTGAAATTTTATTTTTCAAAACGGTGCGGAACACCTGTGTTTTTATCAAGCAATGTCAATTTTTTTGACTGAAAGATCAAGTAGGAGAATTTATTCATGAAAAATTCAAAAGCGAAATGGATCGGGTTAACCCTCGCTGGGCTCGGCATGTTAACAGTTGGCAGCGCCGCAGCAGATTTTAAAGTGGAACCCAAAGCCGGTGGTTTAAAAGTATGGAAAGAAAATTCCCCATACTGGTTCAAAGTCGGAGGTTTCTTCCAAGCTGATGAAGCTATGTATTTTGGCAGCGAAACCGATAAGAAAAATGATTTCCCAAGCGGGGCTAAAGTCAGAAGAGCTAGATTGAGCGTTAGTGGTGGAATCGCCCAAGATTGGACTTATGGTTTTACCTATGATTTTACACAAAAAGTGATCATTGAAGCCGCTTTATACAATTCCAATTCCCTAGGGGATTTTGGTATTGGTGCACAAGGCGTTTCCTTTGGTTTAAGCAATAGTGGATCTTCAAAAGATCTAGTGTTCTTAGAAGATTCTGTTGCATCCAATAACTTTGCACCAGATGATATTTTGGGTCTTACATTCAATACCCAGTTAAGCGACATGTTTACCTTGCAAACAGCACTTGGGCATCCTAATGCCAACAGTACTTTGAAACATAGTTCAACCGATGGTGCAGAGGCTCTGGCCGCAAATTCTGAAAATGGCTATAAATCTCAAAGAGTAGCTGTTTTAGCTCGTTTAGCCTTTTCTCCAGTTCATACTGAAGACACGGCTTATCACATTGGCGCCTCTGTTTATCACCAGGGTTTAGCAGCTACAGCAGTAGATGGTAATCCTGTGGGTTATTCGCCATTGTCAGTTAAACCAGATATCACAACCAGAAACACGGGTACTTTGATCGCTGTTCCAAGTTCTGCTGTTGGAAACTCTGCGGGTGTAGATGCTGGACGCGACAGATACTCCTTCTTCCATCACTATGTGGGTGAATTAGGTGCAGGTTGGGGCCCATTGGTATTGAGCGGTGAATACTTCACCACCAAACACAGACGTCCTTGGAGCAACCAAGGTGATGCACATTTCAAAGGTCATCATGTTCAAGTTAGCTATGTGTTAACTGGTGAAACAAGACCTTATGACAATGCCAGCAAAACCTTTGGTAGACCTTCTCCAAACACAGAATGTGGTGCTTGGGAAGTTGCTTTGCGTCATGCTGCCATTAACTTGAACAGCAAAAACGTACGTGGCGGCAAAGTAAATGGTTCCACCACCTTGGGTGTGAACTGGTACTATACCGACAACCTACGTTTTGCAGCCAACTACAGCCACACTCGTTGGACGCCTGTTAACGATGTGACTGTAACACAATCTCGTTATGACTTACCAAAACGCAGCATCAATGCCCTTGGTTTAAGAGCTCAGTGGGTATTCTAAGCCTATATCCTTAAGATATTTAAAGATATATTCTTTAGAACCTCAAAAAAGCCCTGTAGCAATACGGGGCTTTTTTTTCGTCAAAAAATTGTCATTTTTTAGTAAAATTCTGTTATACACTAGGAAGTAATAGCAATAAAAATGGAGATTCCTAGATGTCTAGGGTAAAAGTCATAAGAAAACTGATAAAACCAATATTAGGAACTTTAAGTTTAAGTTTATGCATGGGTGGTTTGAGTTCCTGTGCAAACCCTAAAAATCCCAGATCAGAAGATCCTTTAGAATGCTTAAACCGAGGGGTTTACCATTTAAATAAGGGTTTGGATAAAGTATTGGTAAAGCCTGTGGCAGTGGTTTATGACAGCCTTTTGCCAAGACCGATTAAAACAGGGGTTCATAATATATTTCAAAATTTAAACGATGTGCCAACGGCGGCCAATAGCTTTTTACAATTTAAGATGCATCAATTTGGTGTAACGAGTTCTAGATTCTTAGTCAATTCTACTTTGGGCGTTTTAGGATTTTTTGATGTGGCCAGCCGCTTAGGTTTGCAAAAATACAATGAAGATTGTGGCACGACTTTGGCTTTTTATGGTTATAAAAATTCAGCTTATTTAATTCTGCCTGTTTTTGGCCCCAGTACGATTCGGGATGCCATAGGCGGGGTAGGAACACACTATATGTCTGTTTTAACCTATAAGCCTGATTCTAAAGATCTAAGAAAGGGCTTAACTTTATTGAAAGCTGTGGATGCTCGGGTAGAGATTCTAAAAACAGAAGAAGCAGCCAGGGCCTCTGCAGTTGATGAATATGTATTTATACGCGATGCTTATTTGCAAAATCGCAATGCAAAAATAAATAATACAGCTGTTAAAAAAACAGAGGATTTAAGCCAAGAAGGCCCCCCTGAATAATTGACCAAAAATTAATAATAGCATATGCTTTTTATGGCTTTCCACAAAAACTTTGATGAAAAGGACTCAAGCATTGTTAGGATTATTTCCCGGTATTAGGCCCTATAATATTCATGAATTAAAAGTGGATGAAATCCATACCCTGTACATTGAAGAATCTGGAGATATTGATGGCCTGCCCATCGTATTTTTGCATGGTGGGCCGGGTTTTGGTACGGACCCGGATCACCGTCGGTTTTTTGACCCAGAAGAGTACCGGATTATTTTATTTGATCAAAGGGGGTGCGGGAATTCTAAACCCCATGGTGAATTAAAAGCCAATACCACTCAGGATTTGATTGAAGATTTAGAAAAAATAAGAGAACATTTGAATATTGAAAAATGGATTCTTTTTGGGGGATCTTGGGGGTCTACCCTGGCCTTGGTTTATGCTGAAACGTATCCTGAACGCGTCATGGCTTTGGTGTTGCGAGGTATATTTTTGTGCAGGCCTGAAGATTTGGCTTGGTTTTATGCTAGTGGTGGGGCTAGTCGTATCTTTCCGGATGCTTGGGAACAGTTTATTACCAATGTTCCAGAACCTGAACGTTCCAATATTATTGCGTATTACTACAAAAAACTTTTGGGCGATGATGAATTAGCCAGAATGGGTGCTGCCAAGGCTTGGGCAGAATGGGAAGGCTGTTGTTCCACCCTACAACCCAATCAGCATGTTTTACAAAGATTCATGAATCCGCATGTGGCCTTGAGTTTGGCTCGTATAGAAGCCCATTATTTTATGAATCAAGCTTTTTTAGAACCTAACCAGATACTGCATCATGCAGCTCAGCTTAAAGGTATTCCTGGCACGATTATTCATGGTCGTTATGATGTGATTTGCCCCTTAGACAATGCTTATAGCCTGCACAAAGCCTGGGCCGATTCGGAATTATTAATTGTTCGAGATGCAGGGCACTCTGCTTGTGAATTGGGTATTATTAATGCCTTGGTAACGACGACCAATAATTTGGCGCATAAATTTAGATAAATATTGCAGGCAGATGTAGGGGTTGGTCTCTGTGCCAGCCCAAATTCAAGGGCCGGCAAGTTGACCCGGCCCCTACAAATTTTAGCTGCCTTGGTTGTATTGACTTAAGAAATCGTGAAATTGTTTTTCATCATGAAGCTCCCAAAAGAATGGTTTGGTAAATTTTTTGTATGATTTAAATTCCTTTTAAAAATTTTTAAAGAAGAGACTTCATCATTTTGGCATTAAAAAGATATTTCTTCCAGTGACCAATAACAAAACTATAAAAAAAATATAATATAATGACAATTATTTCTAAATTCACATACAGTAAGGTTTTTAATAATATGTTAGAAATTTATTCATGTTCTGGCGGTTACCGTGCTGCAAGTGTCATGCAAATTCAATATTTGAATGAGCATCTTCTTCTTCAAAAAATAGATGAGGAGGCCCCATTTGCAGAAATCAAAGACTTATTAAATCAAGATAAAAATTTAGTTAACAAACTTTTTAATTATGGCGATGGTCATATTTCTGCACTTGCTTGGTCTTGTATCCGGGGCAATATACTGGTGATAGAGTATTTATTAGAACTAGGAGCAAGAGGAAATCAGCCACTTAGGATCTCTTTCACAGGAAAAATATATCCTTGTTCCCATATTTTTGAAGTCGTTATTTTATTACAAAATGATATGATTTTTAATCTTTTATCAAAACATGGGGCTCAATTATTAGGTTATGATTATTGCAATAAAATGATTCCTGGATTTAAGATTGAACTTCAACCTGTTTCAAAACAATATGCTAGCTATTATTCTTTTGGCCCTATTGTTATACCTATTTCAAAAAACATGATATACAGCCACTTGTATGCTGTGAATTTTGAAAAAAGCTTATCTAATTTAAAATCAATAAGTTTAGAGGCTTTTGAAGAAATTTTAGACCATCTCCCAGACGGTCATGAAGAATTTGTGATCATGGCATTGCTTCATGCGATTGTATTTTTGAAATTAAGCCAATCTGTTATAAAAAAAATAGAAGAAAAAATAAAGACGGTGTGCGATCCCTATGCATTGGTTTTATGGTCATGTTTGAAATCTGAAAAAAGCCCCTTGATTCAATCTTTCTCGGCTACATGTATGGACTTCTCTATTTTAAATTGGTTGCGTCATAATTCATATTTCCATATAGATTTCCAATTTAAAGTTATAGACTTCATTCAAAAAAATTCTGAGTATCTAAGCTATGTGTCAAAATTATTTTTTTTGAATACAGAAGTAGAAAAACAATTCCCTAGAGGGACTAATGAAACGCATGCATTGCCGAGTGGTGAGCAAACAAGTTTGATTCATGATTTGATCGCTGGATTTTATATGAAAAATACAGAAGCCATGAGTATTTTAAATGATCTTCTTAAAAACGAAACTATTAATTTAAATGTTCAAGACTTTAATGGTAGAACTCCAATATTTGTAGCAATTCAATTTAACAATGAACAGGCTATCGATCTATTAATGAGCCGGCGAGATGTTGCGACGAGCCTTTTAATTATAAAAGACAAACAAGGTTATACTGCTCGGGAATATGGGGAGAAAAAAGGAATTCTTTTGTATCGATATACAAAATCAGAAATTTTGAAAAATTTACTCAATAAACAGAGTATCCATGATTTTGATGCGCACACAGTGGAAGTTATGAATGATTTGGTTAAGATCTATTCGAATATTGATGAAATTCAAGTTTGTAAGAATAACATAGCAGAAGCTTGGCTTGTATTAGAAAGTTTGAAAAAAGAAATTTTTGAATTTACAATACAATCTAAAAATTTCGACTCAGATGTTGTAAGTAGAGTATTTTTAAAACTGAAAGATTACCGTGAAGAAGGTATGGATTTATGGTCTGGAGTACATTATGATATTTCTATTGCGGTTTCTTGTCTCTGGAAAGCTTGCTGTGATTTCGAATCAAACCTTTGCAAAGATTCTTTTTTAAATGGGATTCAACAAGCTGCGACAGCTTATTCTGTCCAAGATTCAGGATCGCCGGTTAGTTGTATACAAGGAATCATAGGATTTATAATCACAGAACTTTCAGGCTTGCATCCAAAAATACCTGAAATGTCTGTATTGGCTTTGTTAAGTAAAAATACCTCTGAAAAAGTAAATGAAATATTTTATTTAGAATTGATCATGGAACTTTACAAAACCCCTGTTTTTTTAAAAGAAGTTCAATTTTTCTTAAAACAAGAAGCCGAAGAAGGGAGACATTTAAAGAATATACAAGAATTTTCACAAAGATTGAAAAATAAATTTCTACATAAGATTAATTTTTTATTTGAAGTCGAATATTTTTCTGCTTCTGAATTTTTGAAAATAAAAACCATAGCCGAAGATCTTTCTAATAATATAGAATATTTATTGCTAGGGGCAGAAAAAGTAAGCTCAGCCAGCTTGAATTTAGGTAAAGATCCATTAAAAAACATAAGTATACAAAAAAACAAGAAGACAAAAACTGCTTTCTTAGAGAAAACAAAAGAAGCCTTAAAATATTTGTTGACTACTTACGGTAGTCTTCCTCGCTCATTTTTAAAATTTCAGCCAGAGATCACAGAGGAATTAAATTTATTTGATTATCAAAATCTAAAATGGATTTCTGAAAGTGTTTTTTATGATTTGAACCCATTTCATGAAAATTCAAGAACTAATTTTTTATTAAGAGCTATTAATGAAAAAAATATTGGAAGTATGAGAGCTAAAAGTGTGGCTTTGGCATTGATTGTTGCCAACAAAAATAATCAAATCAGTCATGAAGTTATTAGGTTCATAATCAATCAAATTAATCCTTTGCAATTAATAGATTTATGCGTTGTTCTACGGAATCAAGTCAATAGCATAAAAAAGACAGATCCATTTTTTGAGTGTTTTGATTCAGAACCATTTAGATTTTTGAATTTCTATAGAAACAAAAATATTGTGACTTATAAAACATGGGTCAATCATTTATTTGTATACAATCCATTCAATAGTGACTTTTACGAGCAAAATTTTAAAACTATCATATGCGCTATTACAGATGGCTTGAAATTTGAGTTTTTGATTCAGAAATTTCAATTTGAAGTCTTAGGGGCAGGGTACTATAATTTATTAGATGTTCTATGTTTAAATTCTCCATTAAATTATGTTTTGAAGCTCTACGAATTACTCCCGGAACATTTGTTTGAACAATTGGTTACACAATCTGGCTTAGATAATCCTTATGCTTTTTTATCGGGAAAATATAGAAATTGTAATAAAAGTATTGTTTTTGCTTTAAAAATGCAGAAATCTTGTTTTTCAAGACAAAGAAAATTTACGTTAATTAATAGATTGATTGAAAATTCAACGATAGAATTAAGTAGTAAGTTTGTTTATGAAAGACTTATTCTTAAAGATGTGATCTTTGATGATTCTGCGGAAGAAGGTTTGGGTTTTGTTAAAAACATAATAAATTTAATTCCAGCAGAATTCCCAGAGGTTAAACGAACTACAAATATTTTTTCAGAAATAATTTTGTGCATACTGGTTGGTGCGGAAAAACGTTTTGTAAATTTAGTTTCAAAACAAAAGCCGGATCTTCTTTTGTTGGCTACAAGCTTTCATCTTCGAAAAGAGGGGCAAGATTTTTATAGAACAAAAGTTTTGTGGTACCCTTTGTTACTTTCTTTTTTATTGCCTAATGAAAAAATAAGAAATTCAATATTAGGGCACCTAGATTACGTGTTTAGAGAGAAAGATTCAGGCGACGCAAGTAAATTCTTTTTAGACATTCTGTTTTCAAACTTTGAAAACAGAGGGACTACAATAGAAGGCAGTATTAATAATATAAATATAGAGTTGGAAGCCTTTTCTAAGGATTATGTTGAAAAAATATTACAGATTGTTGTTCAAAAGCGAATGGGAGTTAGAGACTTTGATGATTTTTTTATAAACGCTAGAACTTGTCAGGGTTTGAAAGTAAATCTATTACAAAGCTTATTCAACGTTAAAAATTATCATTTGACAAATTGGCTGATTAACTTCATTTCGACTAGAATAAATTATTTTGATATTTGTAAAAAAATTAATCTCCAAACTTATAACTCTCCTTTGCTTGCTATTCTTAAAAAAAATGATTTAAGGAAGTATTTTGACAGAAAAAGTTGTTGGAGCATGAATTTTAATTTTCAAAATGAAAATAAAATATTAAAATTCATGCAATATAGTACGAGACAAAGAATTTTAAGCTTAATGCCATACTGGGATGAAAATGCACCAGAATCGATTCAGTTTCATTACAAGGCTTTTATACTCAAGGTATTGGATAGATTTAATAGTTCAGAGTTGCATATTAAACATGATGCTTTTTTTCTGGATATGTATCTGCCTTTAGGGTTGGCTTGGTCAAGAAATCATAGAGCCATCAAAACAATTCGTGTAACTATCGAAAACAATACCGATCTTTACCCATTGATGCATTTGCTTAAATATGCAGAGACTATATTTTTTAAATTTTTGGGATTACCTGTCCCTTTAGATTTTCAGAATTTTCTATTTCAGCTCAGATTTCTAAACCCTAGGGCTGTGCTAGCAATTTTGAGGGATAAAATAGGGGAAAATAATCTGATTTTAAATAATGGATTAGTAAATTTGATTGGTTTTTCAAGGCACAATCAAATGGCCCATCAAGACAAAGAAGAAAAAACAGAAAGAGAAGAGAAAAAAATCGATCTAGGCATTTGAAAATAAGTTTTTATAATATTTTTTTCAAATACTGTCCCGTGTAGGAATTTTTATTGCAAGCCACTTGTTCTGGGCTGCCTAAGGCTATAATTTCTCCACCCAAAGCACCGCCTTCAGGACCTAAATCAATGATCCAATCGGCTGTTTTAATCACATCTAGATTATGCTCAATAATGATGATGGTATTGCCCCTGTCTCTTAAAGTGTGTAAAACTTCTAAGAGTTTTTTTACATCATGAAAATGAAGACCTGTGGTGGGTTCATCCAAAATATATAAAGTTTTACCGGTGTCGCGTTTGGATAATTCTTTGGCTAATTTTATTCTTTGGGCTTCTCCGCCTGATAAAGTAGTCGCATTTTGCCCTATTTTTAAATAATCTAAACCTACAGATTTAAGAGTTTCTAGTTTTTTCTTGATACTGGGCAGGGCATGAAAAAAGATCAGAGCATCTTCAACCGTGGTTTCTAAAACTTCATGAATATTTCGGCCTTTGTAGAGTATTTCTAAGGTTTCTCGGTTATAGCGTTTACCTTGGCAAACATCGCAGGCTACATAAACATCGGGTAGGAAATGCATGGTGACTTTGATCAAACCATCGCCTTGACAGGCTTCACAACGACCACCTTTGACATTAAAACTAAAACGCCCCGGAGTATAGCCACGAGCCTTAGCCTCTGGGGTGGCTGCAAATAAATCTCGAATTTCGGTAAAGAGGCCTGTATACGTGGCCGCATTGGAACGAGGCGTTCTGCCAATGGGGCTTTGATCAATATCGATGACTTTGTCTAAAAATTCTAAGCCCTGAATGCTTTGATAGGTATGATTGGGCTTGGGTTTTGCATTGTTTAAAATTTCATGCGCAATGGGAAAAAGCGTATCGTTGATCAAGGTTGATTTTCCAGAACCAGAAACGCCTGTTATGCAGGTGAGTAGTCCAATCGGAAATTCGACATCTAGATTTTTTAAATTATGGGCGTTGGCGCCTTTTAGGGCTAAAATTTTCTTAAGGTCAAATGGCTGGCGTTTCTTGGGAATGGAGATTTGTAATTTTTTGGATAAATATTGGCCTGTGAGGGAACGTGGATTTTTTAGAATATCTTTGGGCTTACCTTGGGCGACTACTTCACCACCGTGACGACCTGCACCTGGCCCCATGTCTATGACGTGATCGGCGCTTAAGATAGCATCTTCATCGTGTTCAACAATAATCACGGAATTGCCTAGATTTTTAAGATTTTGCAGAGTTTCTAGAAGTTTTGCATTGTCTCTTTGATGTAGACCGATGGAAGGTTCATCTAAAACATACATAACGCCGACCAAGCCCGCTCCTAATTGACTGGCCAATCGAATTCTCTGAGCTTCTCCGCCTGAAAGGGTATCTGCCGTTCGGTTTAGACTTAAATATTCTAGCCCAACGTTTAATAAAAATTTTAGGCGTGCGCCTAATTCCTTTACAATTTTAGCTGCGATTTCGCCCTTGTAGCCGGGTAATTGGAGTTGGCTAAAAAAATCATAAGCTTCTTTAATGGTGAGTTCAGTGATTTGAGGCAAACTTAATTTTTGAACCAAAACTGCTCGAGCCGCAGGTTTTAAACGGGAGCCTTGGCAAGCTGGGCAGGGTTGTTGGCTTAAGTATTTGGCTAATTCTTCCCGTGTATGTTCAGAATCGGTATCTTTGTAGCGCCGTTCTAGACTGTTTAAAACGCCTTCGAAGCTTTGATTCCGTTGGGCATTCATGCCTGTTTCAAATTTGTATTTGATCGAAATTAATTCTTTGTTGTTGCCATTTAAAATCATTTGTTGGATTTTCTTGGGCAATTTATTAAAGGGAGTGTCCAGAGAAAATTGATAATGCTTGGCTAGGGCTGTGAGTAGGCTTAGATAATAAAAATTGTGTTTGTCCCAGGGTTTTATTGCGCCTTGGGCCAAGGTTAAAGACGGATCGGGAATGATTTTTTGAAGATCCATAAAGGCCTTGGCTCCTAGGCCATCGCATTCGGAGCAAGCGCCATGTGGGCTGTTGAATGAAAATAATCGTGGTTCTAATTCAGGTAAGCTAAAATCACATTGGTAACAGGCCAAACGTGTAGAAAAAAGCATTTCAGATGTTTTATTCTTATTTTCAGGTTCAATCAAAATTTTTACCAAACCTTGAGATAAATTCAAGGTTGTTTCTAGGGAATCTGTGAGCCTGCTTTTAATATCAGGTTTGATTTTGAGACGATCAATGATGACATCAATATGATGCTTAATTTTAGGATTGATTTTTGGGAGAGCATCTAATTCATAGATTTCCCCATCTAGGCGAACTCGGATATAGCCTTTGCTTTGTAATTGCTTTAATAATTCTTGGTGTTCGCCTTTGCGATCTTGTACCACAGGGGCTAATACGCTGATTTTGCTATTTTCGGGGAGTTCTAAAATTTTATCGACAATCTGGCTTAGGGTTTGGGCTTCTAAGGGGATGAGGTGTTCGGGGCAATGGGGGCTGCCTGCACGGGCAAAGAGCAACCTGAGGTAATCGTAAATTTCAGTGACGGTACCTACTGTTGAACGTGGATTATGAGAGGTCGACTTTTGTTCAATCGCAATGGCTGGGGATAAACCATCGATGTGATCGACATCTGGTTTATCCATGATCGATAAGAATTGACGTGCATAAGCAGATAAAGATTCCACATAGCGTCTTTGTCCTTCCGCATAGAGGGTATCAAAGGCCAGGGAAGATTTGCCAGAACCAGAGAGGCCGGTGATTACGACCAATGCTTCTCTGGGAATATCAACGTGAATATTCTTAAGGTTATGCGTTTTAGCGCCTTTGATCGAAATTTTAGACAGATGCATAGCTTAGGGCCTTCTCTTGATTTGCAAAGGCTAATTATGCTAGAACCAAGAATGCTTATCAACAAGTCCCCCAAGCCTCACTTAAAGTCTAGCTTAAAGCCTGGCCTATTTAATTCTGAAGAATGGCGTCATTTGTCTTTGTTGGCCTCGGTTTTTATGCTTAGGATTTTGGGTTTGATGATGGCGATGCCTGTTTTAAGCCGCTATGCTGGCAGCCTTGCAGGTTCCAATCCTCAAAAAATCGGTTTAATTCTGGGCGCCTATGGTTTGATGCAGGCCTTGCTCCAATTTCCTATGGGTTGGTTATCGGATCGCTGGGGGCGTTTTCCGGTATTAATGTGGGGTATGTTTGCTTTGATTTTGGGAAGTGTTTTTTCCGCTTTGGCAGAGACGGCGAACGGCTTGTTTCTAGGACGTACCATTCAAGGTCTAAGCGCCATAGGTGGAGTGATGATGGCCAGTGTTGCCGATGGTACACGACCACAAGTCCGGGCCAAAGCCATGGGGTTTTTGGGTTTTGGTTTGGGAATGGCCTTTATGTTTTCGATTTGTTTGGGGCCTTTATTGAGTGCATCTTACAGCATACAGACTTTGTTTTGGCTGACAGCTGTGCTCGGGATTTTCAATTTGATTTTGTTGGCTTGCTTTTATAAAGAACGGAAAATTCGAGATCCAGAATTTAAACCTGCTTTTGGGTCCAGCTTTGTTTTGGATTTGACCTTGATCAAATTTAATTTAGGCGCTTGTATTTTGCATGCAGGTTTGATCTTATTGTTTTACAAGCTTGAATTTCTATGGAGAGCGCATTTTGATCATGATTTTTCCTATGCACAAGGTCTTGCTTTAAGTGTTACTTTAGGTTTAATAGGAGCGGTATTTTTGATTCAAAGACAATCGACTTTTAGTACAAAGTCCTGGTTTTTTTTAGTAGTGGCATGGATGATTGCTCAGGCGTTTATTTTTGGAACAAAGCAAAAAGCCCTTTTTTTAGTGGGCTTGGTTATTTATTTTGCTGTGTTTTCTACGTTAGAAGCGGCTCTACCGGCGGCGATTTCTAGGCAATCTAGTTTAGAACGGCGGGGGGCGAATATGGGCATTCACCATAGCATGCTATTTTTGGGTGTTTTTTTCGGCTCCTTATTTATAGGTTATGCAGCTAAATTAGAACAGGGGTTTTTCATATTGAGTCAAGTCTTGGGATTTTTTTGGTTATTCGTGTTAAAATGGCCCCAAGCTTTAACAACAAACAAGAAAGAGGTAATTTATCATGGCAAGAGGCGTTAACAAAGTAATTTTAATTGGCAATTTAGGAGCTGATCCTGAAGTTAGATATTTAACTAGTGGTCAAGCCGCCACTAATTTGCGTTTGGCGACATCCGAATCTTGGAAAGATAAAAATACCGGAGAAATGCAAGAAAGAACCGAATGGCATCGAATCAGCTGCTTTGGGCGTTTGGCTGAAATTGCGAGAGATTATCTAAGAAAAGGCTCAAAACTTTATGTAGAAGGATCCTTAAGAACCAATAAATGGCAGGATCAAAATGGACAGGATCGTTACACCACAGAGATTAATGCTAATCAAATTGAGATGCTAGATAGTAAACCGAATCAAGTTTACGGCACTGTGGCTTCTGCTCATGCGGCTCCTGTTCAAACAGCCCAGGCGGAGCCTAGCTTTGCCGCCATGGACGATGAAATCCCATTTTAAAATATTAAAAAATAAATACTAATGAATGGCATTTTTTATGGCTTGGTGCTGCTGGCTTTTTTATTTGGGGCTTGTCAGGAACTGAATTTCTTCAGTTTACCATTTGTACAAGAGCAAGCTGCAGCAACAGGCTTAAAACCCCAGTACATGCATGTACTGGGGCAAGGGATGATGGAATCAGCTAAAAATGCGGTGCAAGTTTGTATCAGCTTGGCTGGTTCCATGAGTATTTTTTTAGGCGTGTTGAAAGTGGCTGAAGCAGGAGGTTTGCTTCAGGTACTGACTCGCTGGCTCAGACCTTTTTTGGTGATGCTTTTTCCAAATATCCCCCCGCATCATCCGGCACTGGGAGCCATATCTTTAAATTTTGCAGCAAATGCTTTGGGTTTAGGCAATGCCTCGACCCCTTTGGGGATTCGTGCCATGCATGCTTTGGATCAATTAAATCCAAAAAAAGGGCAGGCAACTCGAGAAATGATTTTATTTTTAGCGATTAATACAGCCAGTATTACGCTTTTACCCATGAGCGTGATTGCATTAAGAAGTGTTTCAGGCTCACAGGATCCGGCTGGTATCGTGGGAACAACTTTGTTTGCGTCTTGTTGCTCTACGATTGCAGCTATTTTGGCGGTAAAGTTTTTGCTTGGATATCAATCGGATCGTTCTGATTGGGGGTTTGATGTCACTATGGTAAATAAAATGGTAGAGGCTGAACCGCAATCTTCTTGGTTGAAAAATTTGAGTTTATTTCTGGCTTTGTCCGCTATGATTTATCTGTTTATTAAGTATCCTGTGATTTCGGCTTGGGTATTACCAGTTTTTGTGATGGGTATGTTGAGTTTTGGAGCCTTAAAAAAAATTGCTGTTTATGAACATTTTATCGAGGGAGCCAAAGAGGGGATTGATGTAGCGTTTAAATTATTGCCTTATTTGATTGCCATATTAATGGCTGTGGGTATGTTTCGTGCCAGTTATGCTTTGGATTTTATTTCTCTATCATTGAAAAATTTATTTGAACCCTTGGGCTTGCCTGCCATTAGTATCCCAATGGCCTTGATTCGACCTTTATCAGGGATGGGCGCCAAAGCTTATATGATTTCAGTATTTGAGGATCCTAGTTTTGGACCCGATAGTTATGCCGGTTATTTGGTGAGTACTATGATGGGATGTTCAGAGACTACGTTTTATATTATTGCTGTCTATTGTTCTGCCATTGGCTTAAAGAAGGTAAAACAGGCAATTATAGCAGGTCTTTTGGCTGATTTTGCAGGTGTGTTAGCGTCTGTCGTTGCTGTACAGTACTATTACTATTCTATCTTAAAGCCTGGGTTTTAAATTTTGCAATAAAGTGGTATATTTTAAACAAATGCGTTCAAAAAATAAAACTTATCGTCAATCAAGAAAATCAAAAAGCAATTTAGGCGGCTTGTCTTTGATAATTGGCCTATTGTTAGGTGCTGGATCGTCCTATGTGATTTACCAGACACTCTCCAAGCCTGAGCATTGGAAAAAAATTTCAGAAATCCCTCAAAAAGCAGCTTTAGACAGTTTAAAGGTGATTCAAAATCAGGTCCAAATTAAACCGGTCCCGGAACCGCGTTTTGAATTTTACAATACCCTACCAAAGCTTGAAGTGGCTCAAAATCAAGAACCCGTTCAAGCAGTGAAAAATACAGAAATCAAGAAGCCTTTAATGCAGCAGGACCAGGCCTCAACCTCTCTTTTGCCAAGATCAACAGGGACGACAAATTCATATTATGTTCAGGGCGCAAGCTTTGCAAACATCAAAGATGCGGACGCCCTAAAGGCAAAGTTAACTCTACAAGGCTTTCAACCTAAGATTTTATCTGGTAATTCGCAGTTTAAAATTATTTTTGGACCCTTTAGTTCAGAACATGCAGCACAAGCCATGAGAAAAAAATTGGCTGAAAAACAAATTTACAGTGCTCAAATAATAACACAATCCACCCATAAAAACGGAGAATAAATTACGGTGTACGATTTACATGGCACAACCATTGTTTGTGTGAAAAGAGGCGATCAAATTGTCATTGGTGGTGATGGTCAAGTATCCTTGGGACCAACGATTCTGAAAGGCAATGCCAGAAAAGTGCGACGCCTTTATAACAATCAAGTGATTGCAGGTTTTGCGGGTGGTACAGCAGATGCCTTTACGCTTTTCGAAAGATTTG
>JBJSZW010000045.1:0-2633 GCA_046090565.1 Gammaproteobacteria bacterium | reverse complement strand
TTTATTTATATTGTACAAATGAACCGATGTTCGTTACACTAATACAGAAGGATAAGGCTTTTGGCAATAAAATCATTTAAACAAAAATGGTTGGAAGATTTTTATTACAAAGACATAGGGGGAAAAATAAAGCCACAACTTAGAGAACAAGTATTTAGAAAACTAAAGCTTATAGACTATGCGTGTTCTGTAGAAGATTTAAAATCCCCTCCTGGCAAGAAGCTGCATCCACTAAAAGGCGATAGAAAGGGGCAATGGGCGGTTGCTGTGAATGGGCCATGGCGTCTTTGTTTTTATTTTGAAAATCAGAGCGCGACTGAAATAGAATTGATACAGTATCATTAGATCAATACCGAAAGAGGAAAATTTATGACGATAGAAAGAAAAATCACAAAAAGAAAACCAGATTCTGTGGGAACGATATTGCGTGAAGAATTTTTGAAACCCTATGGTCTTACGCAAGAACAGTTGGCTGTGGCTATGGGAGTTACTAGAACGCTGATTAATGAATTAGTGAATGACAGACGAGGAATAACCATTGATACTGCTATTATGCTGGGTAAAGTTTTCAAATGTAGCCCACAATTTTGGCTAAATATCTATTTAGATAGTCAATTGTGGAATGCTTTTCATAATCCTAAAAAAGTAGCGAAATTTAAAAAAGTAATGAGTGTAGATGATTTGCCGCACAAAGCAGCCTAATTTTTTCTATAAAAAAACCATTAAATCCAATTTTCATAAAAGAGAAGATCTTATTCTGAACTCAGGTTCATAAGATGCAGATGCGCTATAATTGAAATTTGCAAAATTAACCTTTTAGGTTTAAAATAACTTTAAAGGTTAATTTAACTATGAAAAATAATTTAAACAAGCCGTCGTATCAGTTGGAGCACATAAAGCGTGTATTTCAGACTGTCCATACGCTCCGGATGACAACAAGTGCAAAGCAAACCCAGTATGCATTGGGTTTTAGCGATCAAACAGTTGTTGATGTCATACAAAAATTAACATCAGAGCATTTTTATAAGTCCATGCCCCCAGTATCTCCAAAATTTACAGCTTGGCAAGATGTGTATCGGCCGACCTATTTTGGGGTGGCTCTATACATCAAATTTCAAATCAACAAAAATAAAGAACTAATTGTTTCATTTAAGGAGAAATAGCATGAAAAATACAATAAAAAAATCGAATTGCCCTCTTTGTGGTGAAAAATCTTACTATCGAGATACAAGGCCATTGGTTTTAGAATATAAAGGCCATTCTATAACTGTTCAGCAGCCCGGTTTTTGGTGTGATGCTTGTAAAGAAGGTGTTATTGAAGGGCCTGATTTAAAAGCAACGCGAGAAGAATTACAAGCTTTTCATGCCAAGATCGATGGTTTATTATCGCCAGAAAGAATACATACCATCAGAAAGAAAATCCTTAAAATTTCTCAGCAAGAGGCGGCACGTACTTTTGGTGGTGGCCCCAATGCATTCAGTCGTTATGAAAGGGGTGAAGTGGCGCCATCCCGAGCTTTAAGTCATTTGTTGTATATATTGGAACGCCATCCGGAGCAATTTCAAGAGTTACTACGATGATTATTTTTTGTATTTTATCAATTAAAAATAGAGGTTAAATAAATGCCAATTAATATTTCAAAAGATCTCAAAAGAAATTCAGAATATAATCAAATATTAAATAAAGCACTTAAAAATAAATTAAATCTTATAGATTTATCTAAGTTTGGTGCGAAAATGATGAAAAAGTACAATTGCCATCCGCATTTCTTTAGAGATCATAGCCTATTGACGCAAGCCAGTTATTTGGTTGACTTTTTTAACCAAACCAAAACAGTTGAACAGCAAAAAATAATAGAAACATTAAAAGCTTTTGAAAAAAGAATTGAAAATAGAATTCCTGTAGAATATATTACTGAAGAAGCTTGGTATTTGGGTCGATCTTTTTATGTTGATTCTAGGGTTTTAATTCCCCGTTCTTTAATGAGTTCTAGATTTGGAGATTTTTTAAAAGCAATACATTGGGAAAATTACAAAATACTAGATTTATGTTCAGGCTCTGGTTGTATAGGAATTTCCTTGGCGCTTATGAATCCAAAAATAACAGTTGATTTGAGTGATATTTCCCCGGAAGCTTTGGAAGTTTCAAAAATTAATATTAAAAAATATAATTTAGAAAACAGAGTGAATTGCATTCAAAGTGATTTATTCGATCAAATAAAAGGCCAATACGATTTGATTATTAGTAATCCTCCCTATGTGCCAGAAGGGGAGTATTATCGCTGTCCTGAAGAATTAAAAATGGAGCCTAAATTAGCTTTAACTGCTGGTGAAGAAGGCATGAGCATCATCAATAGAATCTTAAATGGCTATAAAAATCAATTGAATCCAAATGGAACATTAATTCTTGAAGTGGGTTATACTGCTGCAAAACATATGAAAAAGAAATACAAAAATATGAAATTTCAATGGCTAAATTGTCAAAAGGAAAATCCAGATTTCTTGGATCGATTGATTGAAAAACTAGGGTTATTTCATAGTATCTGCATATGCAGGTAAATTTAATTGGCAGATGTTAATCTCGGATAGATAAAATCTCACTAAAATCGACGTGTCTTTTAATAAAATCACTC
>JBJSZW010000044.1:0-17455 GCA_046090565.1 Gammaproteobacteria bacterium | reverse complement strand
GTGGTTCGCTTGTTAAAGAGAAATCGGTTGAGAATGATGCTTTGGATGCTGTAAGAAATGCGCAAGTATTTCTGAGAGCCAAAGAGAGTTTTCAATTTTGTTCTTAGAACCCCTCGGCTTCAGCCGTAGGGAGTTTCAGATACTAAAAATAATGCTCTATGGATGATTCAAACTGAACCCTATAGCCAGTATCGAAGTGACTACAGTAAAAAACTAGCAGGCCCCATTCAAGCTCTATCATTTTCAAAATTTGAATATTATGAAAAAATATCATTTCATTTGAGTGTTTTTTTTGCGCCATGTTGTCCTAAGGGTGAATCAGCACTTTCCCCTAGTGATATTTCAGCTGATCTTAATAAATTTGTATTTTGTTTACCCAGTTATCAACAAAAAGGCTACATCTCTGTAGGCCGTCTTGGCATGATTCCGGTAGATAGTGATTGCCATTGTGGCCTGGGTAGAGATGAAGTAAGTATTAATATTGGAGAAAAAATTAAAAGCACAGATATAGAAGAAGCCATATTGGCTGTAAGAGATATTTTAGTTCATCTTCCTCAAATAACAGAAAATGCCAAACAGCAATTTGTTTCTGGAATAAGAGAGTATGCATTATTACAAGATGCAGAATCAGAAAAAAAGCCAAAGCTTCGCTCTAAGCTCTAGTATCTAGCTCCATTCAATTTTGGAGGTACAAAATAACATTTGTCTATTTACACCCCCAAAAAAATGATTTAAACTGGAGGTATAAAACGACATTTGTCGATTTAATCCCCCGGAGAGACCATTGAAATCCAAAAAATCAAAGCAATCAAAAACCAGATTTATAGGTCGTGAACCGGAATTACAGCGCTTATTAAACTTAAACTCTAAAAAAACAGCCTCTTTTGTGGTGCTAAAAGGCCGTAGACGAATAGGGAAAAGCCGCCTGGTTGATGAATTTAGTAAGCATTTTGAACATTATTATAAATTTGAAGGCTTAGCACCTGATCCTGCAACAACAAAAGCCAGCCAAATCAGCGAATTTTGCAGACAAATGGCCATACAGTTTAAGCTGCCAAAGGCACATTATGATGATTGGGGGGACGTTTTCTGGGCATTGGGTGCATATCTTCAAACAAAGTCTAAAAAAACACTTCTATTTTTCGATGAATTATCTTGGATGGGTTCCAAAGATCCTACGCTTTTAGGAAAAATTAAATACTTATGGGACAATCAACTTAACAAAAATCCAAATTTAATTTTTATAGTATGCAGCTCGGCTTCTTATTGGATAGAAGAAAATTTATTAAGCAGTACCGCTTTTGTAGGTAGAATTTCTCTGACTTTAAGATTAGAAGAATTACCCTTGGAAGCTTGCAAAGCCTTTTGGCCACGCAATATCTCAGCTTATGAACAATTTAAAGTATTATCCATTACAGGTGGTATCCCCCGATACCTAGAAGAAATTGATCCTAAATCTTCAGCTGAAGAAAACATTCATAAATTATGTTTCATGAATGGCGGGTTCTTGGTTAAAGAATTTAATAGTATTTTTTCAGATCTTTTTAAAAGAGAAAGCATATTTTATAAAAAAATAGTGAACTATTTAAAAGAAGGGCCAAAAGAACAAACGGAAATAGAGAAATATTTAACAAAAGAAAGAGACAGCAAACACTTAGGCCGTCTTCCTGATTATTTAGAAGAATTGCTTGAATCTGGGTTCATACAAAGAGATTATACTTGGAATTTAAAAACCCGCTTAGATTCTAAATTAAGCCGATACAGATTAAAAGATAATTATTTGCGATTTTATTTAAAATACATTGATAAAAATATGTCTAAAATAGAAAGAGGTTTATTTTCATTCAATTCCCTTTCTAATTTAACAGAATGGAATACGGTATTGGGATTGCAGTTTGAAAATCTAGTTTTAAATAACCGTGAAAAAATTCATCAGTTATTAAAAATAAAAAGCGATGAAATTATCTCAGAAAATCCATTTTTTCAGAAAAAAACTGCTAGAAATTTAGGCTGTCAAATTGATTATATGATCCAAACCAAATATGATTGCCTGTATATATGTGAAATTAAATTCACTAAAAATAAAATAGAAACATCGATCATAGAAGAGGTTCAAACTAAAATAAATAGGCTAAGCAAGCCCAAAAGCTTATCCTGCCGCTCAGTATTGATTCATGTAAATGGTGTGAATGACGAAGTAATAGAAAGTGATTTTTTCTGTAAAATTATAGATTTTTCAGATTTAGTCTGAAGTTATACAAGTTATAACTTTTATAGCTTTTGTTCTGGATTGGATGGTTTTTTCTCAAAAGTCTCGTGAATACCTATAGAATCTTTAGATTTTTTTTGATGAGATTGAGAAAATAAAAGAGACGGAACGCTTTCTAAAATTTTCCCTTCTTGTTTTGCTTCTAAAGCTCTAATTCTAACCTGAAGTTTTTCAGAAAGAAAACTTAATGTTTTTGAGGACTTATTAATATCTAATAAGTCAAGAGGATTTTCTGTATCGTTTAATATTTTCAAAAAGCTTTGAATTTTAGGTAATGTTAATTCATTAATTTTGATTCTAAAATTTTATTAAATTCATTGAATTCAGGGTTAAGTTTAGGTGATGAGTCTGAAAATTCTTCAATAAAAATCTCAATTCTCGACGGTAATTTATCGAGTTTATCGTCAGTTAGTGGCTCATCTTTCAAAAGAATAATAAATTTTTTCGATAACTCAAATTTCTGATTTTTTATTGCTTCAAAATTAACTTTGAATATTAATAATCGAACCCAAAACTTCATCGGCGGTTTTAATTACTTTGGCTTGAATCTGAATATTGGCGCTTTCCTGCGCATTGCTAATTAAACTGGCTTGAACGATATCTTGCTGCAGCTCTGGATTGCCTTCTGAATGGTTGATTAAGCTTGAGGCAATGGCTTCGGCATTGTGCTCTATTTTTTCAACACTTTCTCTTAGGGCCTGACTGCCTAAGCCATAAAGACTTCCCACGGGCCCAATCGGTTGTACTTGCACTTTTATCACCTCATTACTTCTGATAGATTGCGAGTACTTAGACAAAAGGGGGAGATTAAAAGTTCCATGCCAGATATATTTGAAAAACTAAGGCCATGGTTATTGCAATTTATACCACGGCAATGCCAGGTTTGTTTTCAAGACAGCGATGTGAATTTTGAAATTTGTAGCTATTGTTGGGAAGATTTGCCCTGGTTGAAGGATCGTTGCTTGCGTTGTGGCTTGCGGTTAGATGCACCAAATGAGGGGCAGCATTGCCTGAAATGCCAAGAGCATGCACCGTATTTTGATCGCTATTTAGGTATTTTGGAATACAATGGGGCGAGTAAAGCCTGGCTTTCGGCTTTAAAATTTTCTAGTAAATTGGGTTATGCGAGGATTTTGGGTAAAATTTGGGCCGAGGGTTTGCGTAAAGTGGCTGATTATTACAGGCAGACTGGGGATTGGATTGTACCCATTCCCCTGCATTTTAGGCGTTGGTTAAGCAGGGGATTTAATCAAAGTCTAGAATTGATAAAGCCGAGCGTTCAAGCCTATGGTTTTGATTTAAAATCAGATTTCTTGATTAAGACAAAGCATACCCAGGCTCAATCCAGCTTAAGCCAGCGTGCAGAGCGATTGGATAATATACAAGAAGGTAGTTTTGCTATTCATAAAAAATATTTAAATAGCCGAATGCCTGAGCGCTTAATTTTAGTAGATGATGTGATGACAACGGGAAAAACAGTGAATGCCTGTGCGAAGATGCTGAAAGAAGCTAATTTAGGCATAGAATATATTGAAATTTGGACTTTATTTCGGGCATGAATAATACAGCTTTTCAGATAAAAAGCTTCGCAGGCCCGTCTATAAATGTTTGTTTTTAAAGAAATTATTTTTTGGAAAGCTAAAATAGTTCTCTCTGGAATGATGTTCCAGAGAGAACTATTTTGCAGTCTAAGGGTTTGTATGCAACACAATCTGGGTAGCCAGGGATTTCTGAGGCTTTAAAACAGGCGCAGGCTCTAGCCAGGCTAGGCCATAAATTAACTCATCGTTTTGGAGCTCATCCAGATCCAGCACCAAATCTTGAAATTTAAGTTGGGCTTTTAGTAATTCATGAATATCTGGCAATTGTAAATTAAACTGAAATGGGGTTTTCGATAACTCTTGTTCTTGTTTTGACTCAGGGCTTTGTTGTTCTGCTCGAGACTGTAGGCCTAAGAAAAAAATCGGTATTTTTTTGGAAGCGTATAACAATGCGTTGTTATAATGCTTTGGGGTTGGTATATTTAAGCAATCTGCCATCCAGTTGTAAATAATTAAATCAGCTTCGGTATTAGAATAGGCAGGAATAATTTCTAGGGGCGATAGGCATTGTCTTAATTCCCTTTCAAGGGCTTGTTGTAAGCGATGAAAGATTTGATGCTCAAAATGAATAAATTTAACGTTTTTTATGCTTGCTGTATTTAATAGTAACAAACGTTCAATAAGGCCGGCGCTCATTATTTTTTGTAAGGGATAATCGAAGATATCTTGCATATTGCCTTGCATGATACAAAATGCCTTTTTAAAACACAAGCAAAAAAATAAAAGAAAGTAGACCTGTATAAATAATTAATTAAATATAGTTCTAGATTAAATAATTGAATATGCTAAACTATGGCATTAATAGATCTAGATACCCCTAATCTTAGGAGCAATGTTCATGCGTTTTAATAAATCAAGTTTGGTGCTGACTCTATCTTCAATTGTATTGATTATCTTGGCAACACCATTTTTATTCGGATTATTATTTAAACACTTTGTTTTAAACCAGGTGAATACAGAAAATCACTTGATTAATGGTTGGAAAGAAGCTGGATTCGAGATTGAAATTAAAAAATCTTATCCAAGATTATTTTATACAGACATAGAAGTAGCTTTAAAAACCAAAGAAGAAACCATAAAATTATTTGGTTCTAATAATTTCTTAAAAACTGTTCGTGTGTACCATGGCCCTTTTTATTGGAAAGAGGGCAAATTGAAATTTGGAATAGGACATTTTGATTTCTTTTTGATGGATAATTATACGATTGCTGGAAACATAGATTATGGTATTTTAGAAAGACCCAATGTTTCTTTTAATTTTCCAAAATACCATTATGAAAACAAAACTACAAAAACGGATATTGCAGAAAGTAAATTAAAAATAAGCAATATGGGAAATGCTTGGAAAGACGCTCGCTATGAAGTGCAGTTGGGAGAAATTAGAACAGAAGGCCTTGGCCAGCAAATACTTACAGTTAAGCCTATTGCTGCAATGATGAATGTTAAGTTATTGGCTTTTTACAAAGATCAAAGGGCTTTACCGATAGGCTCTGGAAATGCCAGCTTTAATTTGGCAGGCATTTCCTATGACCAAAAATTGGGTGACAAAGAAATTAATATTTTCAAATTAGATGAAATAGACTACCAGATGAATAGCCCTGTGAGTGCCGATCTGGCAACTTTTGGTATCAACAATATGATTGCTCTTAAAAAAATAGTGCTCCCTGGATACATGGTCGATGAAATTAATTTGGATTGGTCTTTTAATGGCTTGGCCGTAGAGCCCGTGATGGAGTTTGTCCTATTTGCTAAAAATAATGAATCAAAGTTAAAGAATGCGACAACAAAAGAGCTGCAAAAAGAGAATGGAGAGATGGCCTTAAATCAATTTGAAAAATTAGGCCTGGGTTTATTAAAAAAAGAGCCTGAAGTAGTTTTATCGAAGCTTGGGCTTAAAATGCAGGGCGGATTTGTTGAAAGCCAGGGAAATCTGAAATTCCTTGACCCTAAAACAGAAAAATGGGATAAAAAGGCCATTGGGAATAATCTAAAAGGCAATTTTAAAGTAATAGTTTCAGATAGCCTTTTAAGATTTTTTCTGACGCAACTTGCACCTAGTGCTAATCAAGAAGCCCAAGAGGCGATGCTAAAAGAAGTCACAGAAAAGAATAAATTCTTTCTTAAAAAAGGGATTAATTATGAAGCAGAATTGGAGATAAAAGAAGGCAAGTTAATATTAAACGGCCAAGATATTACCCAAAAGCTGATACATTAAGCCATTAGGTTTGAGTATTAGGTTTTAGCCATTTAAAATACGCTCTTCTAAGAGATACAAATCTTCTGGGATCGCGTAAATCACCAAAATATCCCCCAATTCGATGAGAAATTCAGGATTGGGGTCGTTATAACGAGTACTGCCTCGGGTAATGGATTTAATCCGAGTATTTTCAATAATACCAATTAATTCTTGAATGCTTTTTCCAATTGCAAATGTATTTTCTGGCACTGTGAGAGCATAGAGTTCTTTGCGAATACTTTCTGGATCTTCTAAATGGCTGAGTTCGGATTCGCCCTTGAATACCCCCTGTAAGAATCGATAGCGATCGGCATGAATGGCTCGGACTTTGTAAATAATACGAGAAGCTGGTACACCTAAGGTTAACAGTAAGTGCGAGGCAAGCATTAAACTAGCTTCCAGAGTCTCTGGTACTACTTCTGTAGCACCTGCGTTTTGAAAAGCTTCAAGATTAGAATCATCAGGGGTTCGAACAAAAACAGGGATGTCTGCTCGCAAAGAACGAACATGTCTTAAGGTATCGAGGGCGGCCTCTTCATTGGAAAAGCTGATAACCAGCATGCGTGCTCTAGCAAACCCCGCGGCGGCCAATACTTGGGGGTTTCGTACATCGCCATAAAAGGCATGATCTTGAGCGATACGGGATTTACTAATGCGCATAGGATCTAAATCTAAACACACAAAAGGAATGCTTTCTTGACCTAAAAAGCGGGCGAGCACTTGGCCAACTCGTCCATAACCACAGATAATCACATGATCTTTAAGCTCTGCACTGTGCTCTGCTAGTTTTAAATCATTTTGTTCTGTATTAACCTTGTTTTTGGCCAAGGGAAATAATTTATCGCTGATCCATTTGTTGTATTTGATTAAAATAGGAGCCAAAACAATACTCAAAACTACAGTGGCTACTAAAACTTGATGTTGTTCGGGCTGAATCAATTCAAATTTAATGGCTTCAGTCAGCACCACAAAGCCAAATTCTCCACCCTGAGCTAAAATCAAGCCGGTTCGAAAGGCCTTGGCTGCTGGTATTCGACCTCCAAAATAAGTTAGGCCCATGATGATCAAGGTTTTTGCAGTAATCAAACCAAAAAGAACCAAGGGGATGGTAAAGCCTTGTTTAGCAATCTCTCCTAATTCCAGTCGAGATCCGACGGTAATAAAAAAGAAGCCCAATAAAACATCCCGAAAGGGGCGAATATCGATTTCTAATTGATGGCGAAACTCAGTTTCTCCCAGCATGAGGCCCGCTAAAAAGGCACCCAAGGCCAGGGATAAATTCAGTTTATAGGTGATCCAGGCGGCGCCTAGTACAACAAATAAAGTGGCAAGCATGAATAGCTCATTGGAACGGGCTTTGGCCACTTCATGGAAGAGGGGCCTTAAAACCCAGAGTCCTAAACCGCCTAAAACAACCACCACAATTGTGCCTGTTCCCATGGTACTTAGGATTTCTAATAATATACTGTGTTCGCCAACGGTGCCTAAGGCGGGAACAATGATTAAGAATAAAACAGCAGCCAAGTCTTGGAATATTAAAATGCTGATAGAAAGTCTGCCATGCACGGAATGCATTTCATTTTGTTCGTGCAATTGTTTGATCACGACAGCGGTTGAGGACAAAGCAAGAGCACCGGCTGCAATAAAGGAGGTATTCCAAGGCATACCAATGGCTCTGCCTACAAAGGTAGCGGCTAGGGTACATAATAAGACCTGAACACCACCTAGTCCTAATAGGGCTTTGCGCATGGCCATCATTCTGGACAAGGAAAATTCGAGCCCAATCGTGAACATCAAAAATACAACGCCAATTTCTGCAATAAAATGCAATTTGTCGTTAAAATCAGGGACTAAGGCGAAGCCACCTGGGCCCACCAGCATGCCTACAGTAAGATAGCCTAAAATGGGGGGAAGATTGATTCTCCTAAAAATAGAAACCACTGCCAAAACACAGGAAAGTAGGATAAGGCTGGAATCAAATTCGTTTAAACTCATGAAGAATAAAGAGCCTTAATGCTATTGTTAAAAACATCGACCCAAAATTCATTAAATTGCAAACCGGATTGTTGATTAATTTTCATAATCGCGGCAATCACCGTGCGGGAAGACAATTGTTTATAGGGCCGGTTGTGTACGATTTCTTCAAAAGCGCGAACGATGCTTAGGATTTTTGAGCCATCACAAATATCATCGTCTTTTAAACCCTTGGGATAGCCTGTTCCATCAGGACGTTCTTGCTCTTGCAGTAATATCATAGCAGCTTTGTGCCAATGAGGGAACTTCGATAAAAATTCATAGGCAATCTGGGTGTGTGCACGTATTTTTTCTGTTTCCTCTGGAGAAAGTTTTTCTTTTTTCTCTAACAAAGCAGTTGGTAACTGGCTCAAACCCCAGTCGTGCAGGAATACGGCTGCTTTGAGTTGATCGTTCGGAACTTTGCTGCCAGCACGATGATTAATGTCCATGGCGATTTCTAAAATAAATTGGGTTTTTCCTGGGTGAGAATTCAGGCGATGTTCTACAGCCAGGGAAATTTCCTGAAAAAATCTTAAATCTAATTCTAAATCAATGCCCCGAACCAAATGGCTTTCAGAAGTTCTTAAAATCGAGCTTGATGCTGGGTTTGATTTTTGAATCGGTGTTTCTGAAATTTTTGTATGGGGGTTTAGATTTTGAGGAGAATTGGTTTGAACCTGTTCTTCTGGGGCTTGCGCTGTTAAGCTGGAGTAATCCACTTCGTGAAAGGGATCAAGCATTTTCAAAATCAGTCGAATCGCTTCTAATCTTTCTTGAGGCTGGGGGTTGATGACTTGATCCAGTGCATTGCTGATAAAAACCAATTCATGGGGCATTTTTCCAGAGCTGATGTATTTTGAAAACATTTCTTTAATTTCTTCGAGAACCAATCGAATAAAGGAACCAAATAATTCATGGTAAGTAATGGACTGATCCCGAATTTGCTGCATTAAAGTTTCGAGTTTATGAATCATGTTGCCTAAATCGTTCCAACCACCCATTTGAAAATTACCTTTCATGGTATGTAATTTTCTAATGATAACGTTAATATATTCTTTGCGTCCCGGTAAAATTTTTAAGGAGTTTATATTATTAACGATATCTTCATAGGCATCTTCAAATTCCATGATGATATCTTTAATCAAAGATTCGTCCATTTTATCCCCCATAAGCATGTTTTCGTATAACGTTAAAGATACGGATGATTTTTGAATGAAAATCATTCAGCTTTATTTGAATTATTTTCTGTTCATTGCGCAATTGTTGATGAATATTTTTTAACTGATAAATAAGTATTTGTTTCCGCTCTTCAGAAACCTGATCTTGACTAAATTCAACTATAATTTGTTCGTATTCTCCCAGAGGTAATTTTCTAACTTTGTCTTCTAATTCTTGAGAATGGCTCGAGATTTGTTTATTGATTTCTTCTAAGTCTTTTAAAATCAAGTTGGCTGTAATTTTATATTGGGCTTGTTGTTTACTCGTAATTTCTTTAGAAATCCGATCTTGATAGATCATTAGTTGCTTTATTAAATGCTGATAAAATTCATCCAAATAAAATTTTGGATGAATGCTGCGTTGTGTAACTTTAATGCCATTTGCAACGCCAGACAAATAGTTTTCAATCTGTTGCAATGGTTTTGCAAATTTCATTTTAAGATTGAAAAATAAAAATATTAAAAACGAAAGGCCTAATCCAAAAATCATGTAAATAAAAAAATAACGATAAATGTGAAATAAGTTAATTAATTTTCGAGGCTCTTTTAAACTTACTACGATGAGTGGTTTGAAATTTAAATCTTTTAAACTAAAATTTGCAAAAATAAAATCTTTTTGTAAATCTAAAATTGAATTTGTATTTTTTTGAGTAAGAAATTGCGAAAGCAAATCCGCGGCTTTGTTTCTTATTTTTTCTTGATCGACTAAAGGCCAAACACTAAGCTCTAGACCCGTTATTTCTTTTAATTCGTTTAGAAACTGTTCAGAAACAAAGCGACCGAGCAATAAAGTACCTTTGCTTGGAGCATCTGCTTTGCTGTTGATGATTGGCGCACTTGCAATCATCATAGGGCCACGATCGGTATTGATGAAGCCCCGCATGATTTGAGCATCAGATTCACGTAACTTTGGTCCGGATTCTGAATTTTCCAAGGCGGTAATCAATCCTGGTAATGGGATTTCATTGTTTTCTTGATCCGTTGCCTTGGCCCAAATAATATCAGCTCTATGGTTTATGATGTAAATAAGATTTAGATGGCTTGCTTTGAAAAGATTATCTTGAAAATTACTTTCAATAAAAGCGGGGGATGGATTTTGTACATAATGGTACAAATCATCCGAAATAGACCAATCTCTTAATAAGAGTTCTATTCTGCTCTGTTCTTTGTTAATATTACGTTGTATGAGGTTTATTTTTTCAGAAACGGTTTCTTGCTCGAAAGAATTAATCTTGGGGCCAAGATATTGAGCATAAAAAAGCTGATATCCCAGCACGAGGCTAAGAAAAAAGAAGAGAAATAAAAAAAGAGTGAAACGAATCACAGGCATACTATAGATTATAGATGATGCCCGGATTTAGAAATATTTTCTAATGCCCAGAGGCTGGTTCTAGAAGTTCTACTCTTTTTTCAAGTAAGGTCAATTTTTTTTCGAGGAGATCCAATAAACGCCAACCAGCCTCCAATTCTTCATGTGAAGCCAGTTCCAGGTGTTTTTTTAGGTTTTCTTTGATAAGATCGGTCAACATAGGTTTATTAATTATCATTTTCTTAAGGTTTGTTGTCAATGCATGCATTTAAAGTGCTTTCTTCTTTTATACGGTCTACAAGGCTTTTGGCCACTGGATTTGCTTCTTTGCTGAAGATTCCTGGGGCCAATAGCTTATCCAAAGATTATTTAAGAAGCTTAGGGGTTCGAGTTTTAGTTTTGGATTTTGATGGAGTTTTAGCTAGCCATGGTTGCTCAAAGTTGGATCCTGCGATGGAGGCTTGGTTTAAATCCCTTGATCAGGAATTCTTGATTTATATTTGGACCAATAACCCGAATCCAGAACGCATAGATTTTTTAAATAGCTATTATCAACACTTGAATTTTAGAATTTTGAGACATTGTCCTAAAAAACCAGATCCCAAAGGTTTGTTGAGTTTAAGTGAGGATTTGGCGATAGAAAAAAGCAGGATTCTAATAGTTGATGATAGGTTGTCTACGGGTGTATTGGCTGGGTTATTGGCTAAAACACAAGTGGCCTGGGTTTTTAAACCTTTGCAAGATTTTCATTATAATCCCTTACAGGAATTATTTTTTAGTATCATTCGTTGTGTAGAAAAGACTTACATCCAAATAGGAGCGATAATATGCCGTTTGTAGTAACAGAAAGTTGTATTCGATGCCGTTATACCGATTGTGTTTCAGTTTGCCCTGTAGATTGTTTTAAAGAAGGGCCTAATTTCTTGGTCATCGATCCAGAGGAATGCATTGATTGTGCGCTGTGTGAGCCTGAATGTCCTGTTCAAGCGATTAAGTCGGCAGATAGTTTGACACCAGAAGAGGAACATTTCCTTGCTCTGAATGCAGAACTGGCGCAAAAATGGCCGACGATCACTTTTAACAAAGGCCCCTTAGAAGATGCTGAAGATTGGAAGAATGTGAAAGAGAAGTTGCAATACTTGGAAAAATAAGAAATATTAATGTTCTGTAGCTTTAAGGTAAATAGAAATCAATTCGTTTTCGTATTCAAAGCGATTGGCTAGAACTTCCCCTAATTTTGAAAGTTCTGCCTTTAATGTTTCAGGTTGAATAACTTCTTGTGCATGACTGTGTTTATCGTTAAAATCAAGAAAAACAACTGTTGTTCTTAGGATTTTTTCCATGAGTTTCGAATTAAATTTCAAGCTAGTTGGCTCAGATTTTTTTTGAGCTTCGGCTATTTTTTCAAAAACCTCGAATTGCCCTGCAGAGACATAATCGATCAATACCTCACAAAATGTTTGTAGCTGCTCTATTTTTGGAGTTTCCGGTTCAGCAAAGGGAGGTAAATCGCAGAGCACATAGTAGGCAGATAACAATTCATGACGCTGGTTTAGCCAGCGGTCAATAATTGCATCTGTTTTTTCCCAGCCCTGTTTTTGTCTGTACTCAGACAGCATATTTATATCCTCTATAGAATCAGTAAAAGCAAGTAATCTTGATTCGTCAAGTTTTAAAGAATTGAACGCTGAAAGTTTTGTGAGACTTTTGCTATTTTAGGGTTTGGGACTATGCTTAGAAAGCGGGTTGGCTTGTAATAAAAAGGATTGTATCTGGAGTTGTGGGCAAGGAAGCCCACCTAAACCGCTTGATGAAGAGACTCTTTTTTGTACTCAAAAATAATAAAAACATTGAAAATTAATAAAACTAAAAAAGTAATTAAACTCCAAGTAGGAACAGAAATTCCTAGAAAGAAATCAATATGAGAGCCGCAATCACTAGGGCTTTCAATCACTTTTTTGATGGCTATCCAAACATTGTATTTTTCAAAAAGACGATCTAGATCTGCCGTGCAGGAAAGGTGCTCTAAAGTTTCAGGAAAACGTTCAATCCAAACATGGCGCAGGGCAATCAAAATGCCGCTTAAATTAAGAATCAAATTAAAGTATTTGCTTAGAAAATTTAAAACATCAGAGACAGTGTTTTGATTAAAGAGTTGATATAAAAACAATTGAAAGCCAAAACACAAACCCATGCCGATGATGATCCAACGCTCGAGTAAACAAAGGGAACAAGGCTGCATATCAGCAAAATATTGAATTAAGTAGGCCGATATCAGGCTGGCGCTTGCTAAGGCCAGCCCAAAAAAAATAGGACGGGGATAAATCAAGTAACTTCGTAATTTACCAAACAACTTGTACCCTCGCTCCTACGATGTCCATTTTGCCCTTTCGATGAACGCTGTTTGCACCATGGGTTTTATCCACGTGAACATAGTTCGCCATCCATCGGATGTTTTCATTCATGTACCAAGATAATCCAAAACTCGTATTATGGGCGCTTCCAGCCTGAACATTTTTATCATTCAAGTTTAAAAAGCTGTGGCGGAAGGCAATCTCCCAGGCGCCAGTGTCAGCTTCTGGGGTCACTTTTCCAAAGGATCCCATCTTCTGATTATAGTCATGAACTTCGCCTGTTAAAACATAGCTGGCCTGTGTTTGCCAGCCACTGAATTTGAGCCTTTTGGCTGTTTCATGCACTTGTCTGGCATTGGCCCACATGTATTCGGCTTGAACCAAGAGGGGGCCATTCATCCAGGCTAATTCAGTGCCTGCGGTGGAATAGCCTCGAATTTGTAATTTGCCTGTGTCTAAAAGATTTTGAACATTGCGAGATTTGGCCTCTGGTTTGCTTGCAAATTGTTTGTCACGCAAAGGTGCGCCAAGTCTGGTTTCTGAATCGATATTGGTTGAAAAGGCACTAATACCTGTGTGCAGCACTTGTTCTTTTTCAGCGATGGGGTGATAAACAAGGCGGGCCCCATAGTTGAAACGATCAGAACCATATTTGGAATCTTGATCACTGTTCTCATTAGAATTTGCATGGGCTTCTGGGTTGGCTAGCGCTATTGAAAAAGCCCAATCGCCTTTCCAAACTTGATAATTCAGACCTAGGCCCTTGGGGGGAGAAAAAGCACTGGTGGGCATGCTTTTTTCTAGAAAGCCTGTCCATTTTGAGCTATTGCTGTTTTCAAGACCAAAAGGAAAATAAAATTGCCCAATCAAAAAACTCATATTCTTGAAACCAGCATACTTCGCATGAGCACAGCCAATGGTAACTTCGCCGCCACTACCGTACTCAGTATCAAAAGAATAGGACCAGTTTTTGGCAATACCACCAGAAAAACTTAAATCTGCAGCCCTTAAATTCGCACCGCTTGGAAAATTATTACGATTGATATTTTTAGTTCGAAATAAAGTTTCATCAAATTTTAAAGCACCACTTAATTCGAAAGAATAGGTATCATCTGCAGGATCAAAAACTTTGATTCCACCTTTGGTTTTGATTTGAAAATCTGCAAAGCTGGCTGAAAGGGGTAATAAGACTGCTAGGCCAACGATGCCCGCTTTTTTAAAAATAGAAATAGAATTGTCTTGCATGGTTTGAATTCCTCATACAGGGATAATAAAGACTAGGTGGCATTATAATTTAATTTGACCGGTAAAACTAGTCCGAGGTTCTGCGCTTAAATAGCAGAGGCCTTTTTCTGGTTTAAAGCTTACAAAGGCCGATCCCAGTTGAAAAACAATTTCGAGATCATCTTCTGGTTTAGAAAATTCATAGGTAGAGGCAACTAGTCCTGCAGCCAAGGCACCACTACCGCAGGCTAAAGTTGGACCTGCACCACGTTCAAAGGATTCTAAGGCTAAGGCCTGATGTGATTTTACCAAAGCCTGATGCACATTTGCGCCTTCAGGGAATTCGGCATGGCTTTGTAAATATTGGGCAAACTCATGGAATTTCTTTTGTTCTAAGCGGGTGTTCATTAAAATAGCATGGGGATTTCCCATGTTGGCTTTGTAGATATCAAAAGGTTTTGAATCCCATGAAAGGTTTATTTTTTCTGGCATAGGCACATTGCGTAAGCCCAAGGTAATAAAACCATTTTGTTTAAAGCTTGGTTTTAAGCTAACCTGCCCTCCAGGGCAATCCGCAATGATGGTTGTCTTTGTGGTATTTGCGAAGCCCTTGTCAATAAAAAATTTTCCTAAACAACAGGCACCATTGCCACACTGTTCGGCTTCAGAACCATCGGTATTAAAAATGCGATAGGAAAAATGGGCATCAGGTTCTTTTGGAGGGTAGAGAATCAAAATTTGATCGCAGCCAATGCCCAATTTACGGTTGGCTATTTTCAAAATCAGATCATGGTTGATATAAAATTTTTGGGTGATCAAATCTAGAATCACAAAATCATTACCTAGGCAATGCATTTTTGTAAATTGAGCAATCACGGCGATTCAGCTTTCAAATTTTCTGGGGGGAGATACAGTGGGCCAGACTGCCCACAGCTGCTTAAGCAGAGGCTGGATAATAGAATAAAGGCAATGCCCATGCGTTGGAGAAATCGAAGAAATTTCATAGATTCATATTATAAGTTATACTCTTTTTATGCAAGTGACTCGATATGCCGCCATGGTAGCCATGGTTGTTGCTACTTTTACCATCGCCATTAAATTTTATGCCTACCGCTTGACTTTATCCGTTGGGATGTTGTCTGATGCGGTGGAATCTTGTTTGAATTTTTTCACCGCCTTAATGGCCTATTGTGTACTAAGTGTTTCTAGCATTCCGGAAGACGAGAACCATCAGTATGGCCATGGCAAGGCGGAGTATTTTTCCAGTGGTATCACAGGCCTTTTGATCATGGCTACAGGCGTGGGCATTGCTTATGCAGCGATTCAACGTTTGCTACATCCACAGGGGATTGCTTCTGAATGGAGTGGGATCTTGCTGGGCATCCTATCTAGTGTTTTAAATTTTATATTGATCTTCTGGATGAAAAAAGTAGCAAAAACAGAAGATTCTATTGCCTTGGAAGCTGAAGCCAAGCACTTAATGAGTGATATTTGGACCACAGGAGCAGTTGTTTTAGGCTTATTGATCATCGCGTTTTTTCCTAGCGCGAATTTTATAGACAGCATCATTGCCATTTTAATTGCCTTGCATGTCGTTTTTTCAGGCCTAGAATTAGTCAAAACTTCAGTAGATGGATTGATGGATGCTGCTCTGCCTATTACCGAATTGCAAACCATTGAAAACAGTATTCAGGCCAATTTGCCCGCGAATATCAGCTACCAACATTTAAGAACACGAAAATCTGGCAATAGACGCTTTATAGAATTCAAGCTCTATTTTCCGGGAGATAAAACCATCCATGAAGCCCATAATTTATCACAGTATTTAAGATCAGCAATTTTAAATCACTTTCCGGGTAGTGTAGTCAATGTTTATCTAGAGCCTCAAAAATAAGAAACAGACAGCCCATGCAAAGAATCTATCAAAAATACATTGAAAATAGATTTAAGAGGCTAAGGCCCCCGCATTGTTGGGCTGTTAGAAAGCATGTGCTTGGCTCCCTCAATACGTTCTGGTGTTAGCCCGGCTTTTTCAAAAACTCGACGGCAGAGCTCATGGGCATCCCTGTTCCATTCTTCACCACGACTACCATGAGGTTTATAGCTTCCGCCTGTTATTCTAGGAATGGCAGTATAGCCTAATGCATTGCTTAGGCCATTGGAACTCTGCTCCCAAAAACAATAGGTATTGGGCATATGAATCGTAAAATGCGAACTGCCATCTGGATTTTCTGCTATTCCGCCACAATTTCTAATTAATTTTAAGATTTGATTGAAAGAGAGGTTATGAGGTTTGCAGGCATCGTTGGCTTTAAAAAAACTATGGAATAATATTAAATCTTCAGCATCTAAATTTTGATGAATAGCCCATATTTGTTCAGCATGTTTGGCTTGCATGGCTTGAACTTTTGCTTCAGCCTCAATTTTTACAGCAGTCTTTAATTGCTCTCTTAAGGCAATTTCTGCTTCTAAGCGTTGATCCTGCCTTTGTTTAACGGTTTGTTTCCATAATAATAATTGCTGTTTTTTTGATTCTTGAAAAGCCAAAAGTTCTGTTTTGTCTTCTTGATTACCCTTAGGTCTTTCATCAAATAAAAATTCTTCGATGGCTGGAATTTCTTCAACCGCATCTTTTTTTAAAACAGAAGGTTTAGCATGTTTTGGAGAAGATTTTTTAATTTTCTTTTGAATTGAATTTTCAGAGATAATGGATTCAATCCATTTTTTCAGTTCTTCTGCTTGTCTTAATAAATTATAAGCTGCACCAAAATTTTCACGCATAGGCTTCCAGATAGGCCGCATCGTAATATCGAACTCTTGTTGTTCTTCCAACAAAATGGAATCTATGGTTAAATTGATAGAATGAGCCTTTTTTGTTTCGGAACAAATTTGATTTAATAAAGATCTAATCAAGGTTTGGTTTTCAGATGATGCTGGGGTTAAGGGAGTTCTTTTTAAGACCCAAGTCATAATCTCTGAAGCATTTTTTAGAATGCTAAAAGTGGCTTCTCGAAAAGCATTGTTTTTAGCTTCTTTTTTTGGTTTACTTAAATATTGAAGGGGTTGTTCAAAATAAGGGATGCTTCTTATTTGAGAAAAAAAAATAAAAAACTCTTGTGTTAGAAATGGTTTTAAAATGAATTCAATTTTCGACAAAAAACGCAATTCATGGTTGCCTGGATGATTAAGTTTTGTTCCATTTTGACGTTCAGATTGATTTCGAATATAG
>JBJSZW010000043.1:0-4201 GCA_046090565.1 Gammaproteobacteria bacterium | reverse complement strand
CTAAAAGACATGTCTCAAAAAGATCGTGTTTTGCAATGGCGCTTTTTAAGATTTGGTTTGATCATGAGCGGCATGGCTTTTTTAATCCAGGTGTTTAGCATCGGGCTCTTATTAAGCTTTGGAGCAAAAGGCCTGCTTAGCCCCGGCGATTTTGCCTTTATCTTTATAGTTGCAAATAACTTGATGTACCAAGTTTGGTTTTTTACAGAAACCTTAGTCAAATTTTCAGAACAGTATGGTTCTTTTAAGCATGCCCTAGAATTTCTAACCCAAACTCCAACAGAGCCTAAGAATCAAAATATCCCTTTATCTATTCAAAATATCATTCCAAATATCCAAGTCTCAAAAGGCGAAATTGTTTTTCAAGAAGTAAACTTTGCTTTCTCTAGCCAAGAAAAAATATTCAATCAAAAAAGCTTGATTATCCCCGGCGGCCAAAAAGTAGGCATAGTGGGCTATTCCGGCAGCGGCAAAAGTACCTTTGTTAATCTGATTACCCGATTGTTAGACATCAACCATCAACAAGGTAAAATTTTAATAGACAATCAGACCATTCACGAAGCCAGCCTAAAAAGCTTAAGGGAAAATATCGCCTTCATCCCCCAAGATCAAGTCCTCTTCCACCGCAGCATTTTGGAAAACATCCGCTACAGCAAACTCGAGGCCCCCGAAGAAGAGATCATCCATGCCGCCCAAAAAGCGCATGCACACGATTTTATCATGAAGCTCCCACAACAATACCATACCCTGGTCGGCGAACGTGGCATTAAACTCTCTGGCGGCCAAAAACAAAGAATTGCAATTGCACGCGCCATCTTAAAAGACTCCCCCATACTCATCCTAGACGAAGCCACCAGCGCCCTAGATTCCATCACAGAATCTCTGATTCAAAAATCCCTCAATAGCCTTATGCAAAACAAAACCGTTATTGTTATCGCCCATAGGTTGTCTACCATCATGAACTTAGATCGCATCTTAGTGTTCCATAACGGCATGATTGTGGAAGATGGAACGCATCAAGAATTATTAGAAAATAATAGACTCTACACGCATTTGTGGACCATGCAAGAAAAATAATTTAAAAAATACTACACTCCGACTACAAGACCACCTGAATTTTTATAGGATTTTATTATTATGACTGAACAAGAGAAGCCAATATTAGAAAAAAAACTATTAGAAGAAATGTCTACAACAGAAAAAACCTATCTTGAAAATTTGAAATCGTCAAACGAAGCACTTACGTATCTCGCCCTGTATCTCGCCCGCTCTAACCGACTACTTCCTTCTGAAGTCATATTTGTTAATAAATGGATTCATTTACTTGAAACTCTCATAACTGCTCATAAAAAAATTCTAGAAAAATTTGAAGATAATAATAATAAAAGCCAAAATCAACCAGAAACCTTCATTAAAAATCTTAACTTCATTTCAGCGTCAGTTCAGGAACTTGAAGACACATATGCACAATACATGTCAGGATATAGCCATGCCTTCAAAATTATTGAGCCATTTACAGAGATCGCAAAAAGTGGTGGGAAACTACCGGAAACAGTCGCAAGATTTTCAGATTTATTAATTACACCAGTTCAACGACTTCCAAGGTATCTTTTATTATTTGCTGAACTAGAAAAAAACACGCCAAAAGAAGAACAAGATAAACTAAAAGAGATCGGCTCTACTCTCAATAAATTAAAAGAGTCGACATCAGCAGCTGAAAGCAAATTAATACTTTACCAGGAGTCTTTTAAAAAACTATATGACGATATTGCTAAGGCTAAGGCTATTGATGATAAATTTAAAGGAAATACACAATACGGAAAACTTGAAAAACGATCAGCCCTTCTACAGAACTTTGAAGATAACATAAAATTAAAGGCGATTCTTTGCATAGATAAAATAAAGAACAAGAAGACTAATTTTTATTCGAAAAGAAAATACAAAAAAATATTAAAAGAGTTTAGAAAACAGTTCCCTGAACTTACTTCAGAAAAAAGTCTTTCAGAATTTGAAAAACAGTTCCCTAAAATTACTTCAGTTGTTACTCAGATAGAAGAGTTCACAACTATCGAAGGAAAAATTAGTTTTTGTCACAAAAAAATAAAGGAACATCAAAGTCCTTCTGTGTCTAACTCTGACAGTGGAAGAAGCAGAAGCGACAGTTTTTCATCTACTAGTTCGGAAATATCGGAAGTCGAACAAAGGCGAACCCGAAGTTCATCGAATTCTGTAGTAAAACCCGGGCATAAAATACTATCTTCTGTAGAAACTAAACCCGAACAAAAAGAACCTTGTTTATATATAATGGTTGGAACAAAAAAAGCTAAAGTTAGTTTTAGTGAATCTGAGTTAAATTATGGTAATGTGCTTAAAAAAATACAAAACACAATGAAAAAATTATCTCAGAACAATCCAGATCTAACACTAAATCTGGGTTGTTCTGAACATCCAAAATTAAAAACTTTATTAGACGAAATTAACGCCAACGCTAAGGCGGCTGCTAAAGAAGCTGAAAAAGCGGAAACTAATGTAAGGGAAAAAGATTCATCGAATAATGATAGTGAATTAAAAACATACCAAAATATTCTAGTCAAGTTACTAGAAGCCCCCAACCTTCCTAGTGCTGGTTCAATAGGAGTATTACTGGCAAATGGAGAACATAAATCAGAAGTTGTTCTTAATTTTCCAAAAACTTTTCTAGATGAATTAAAATCTTCTAATTCAGGATCTTCTGATTTAGAAGAAATAATCCGAAGAGCGACAGTCAATCTGAAGGAAAAAAATCCAGATTTGACGGATGTAAAACCGCCTATAGTGTCTCTTCTTGCTCCGTTTGATACAGAATTATTTAAATTAATGCGTGGAATAGGTAAAGCAATAGAGATTAAAGCAACAGAGGTTCATAAAAATCCAGAGACAGTCACCATTCATCCTAGGAAAACTGAAGAACATTCGGTACTGAGTAATTATCCTCCACTTTTTATTCACACAGCACCAAAAAAGCCAATTTCGAAAACAGATGAAAATCCTGACCATCGTCCAGAACCTGGGCCTAAAAATTAAATCAGGTATTTTAAAAAGCTGATTGCTGGAATAATAACTGGCTTTTTTAGGATTGTAATGTCTATATTGATATCTTCTAGATCAAAAGCGATTTGAAAAGCATGTTGTGTTTGTAGTTTTTCATGATAATAAGATAAGGATTGGCTAAGGGCTTGTTTGCTAGAATCCTTGAAGACCTACACCAAACTAAGTTGCGACTTATTTGTTTAATCCATTGAAAATACTATATATAATAGATTCGCGCCTATTTTATTAATCATGACAAAATTAAACCCCATGTTATAAATGTCATGACAATTCTAATATGCGGTTTAAATTTGTCATAGAAAAGACTAAGCCAAGAGGGACTTGATTTTGAGCCTGGAAGCTTGGTTAATCAATTTATTTACCGTAAGATATGCGGCTATTATATGGGAGTATTCACCCTATAGGTATTTTCTTCCTATCCCGACAAGATTGAGTTTACGAGTCTCCGTATTTAAGTTATACTTAGGTTATGAACGAATGATAACCTAGGTGCTTAACTTACATTTATGTCCAAAATTAAAAACGATTACACGCTGGAAACGCTATTAGACCTTCATGGCTATATTGCTGAAATTGGCGCTGGTTTTTGGGTAAAAATAGAGGCAAGAAAAGTTCCTGAGAATCCAAATAAGCCTTTTGGCATCAAATACTCCTTAACTCTACATACTCCTAAGGGGGATAGAATTTTAGGCTATGACAATGCACATGGATTAGCCGGGGAAGATCATCGGCAACCACATGATCATAAACACAGAGGTGCTACTGTAAAAAAATATTCCTATGAAAACGCAGAAAATTTGCTGAGTGACTTTTGGAATGATGTTGATAAAATTTTGAAAAATAACGTGTATGAATAAAAAAATTGAGGTGAACTATGTCTCATAGAATTTTAAAAATCGGGATTGCCCCTTACGAAGAAATAAAAAAAAGAACCATGGCTATTGCTAGAGGGGAATATAAGCCTAAAAAGTCAGAGCCTAAGGTTTGGTTTTCCTCTATTGAGTCTTTGGCACAGGTTTTATCGACAAAAAATAGGCTGTTATTGGAAATAATATTAGAAAATCAACCCAACTCGATTACAGAATTGGCCGAATTAAGTCATAGACATAAA